>CAZMDP010000364.1:0-3569 GCA_964565015.1 uncultured Prolixibacteraceae bacterium
AACGGTCATGTTGAAGCGGATCGAATCCACATTGGTAATATCAACACCATGGTACATGGTCCAGTCGCCATCCTTTATTCCACGCACCGACGACTGTCCAAATCTGGCTGAAGTAATCAGTCCGGGCGATGAACCATCATAATTTGTGCAATCATATTCCATTAAAACTTTGCCATTTAGTATTGTTGAAAATCCAATCATGTTAAAGAAATCGGTTTTACGGTCGGTATTGCCGGCCGAACGTGAAACAATTTCAGTGTTTAGGTTATGTGCTTTAATATAGTTTTCGATTCCTTTCAGGTGAGAGATGCTGAGATGGGGCTCAACAGGGCCCGAATAGTCGCCCAGTTCCACTTTATCGGCCTGAGGTCCTAAAACGGCAATTTTTTTAATTTTTTTCAGGTCGATGGGTAATGCTTTTTGGCCGGTCGGTGCGCAAATATCGTTTTTCAGGAGCACCGGGGTTTTGGTGGCAACTTCAATAGCCAGGTCGTTGTGCGAAGGGTCGTTTACAACGCCCGGCTTAATTCCGGCATAGGGTACGATTTCTTTAGGGTCAAATTCTCCGATCCTCATCCTGATGGTAAAAATATTGACAAGAGCCCTATCGATATCCCCTTCGTTGATCAGGCCTTTTTCCAATGCTGCCCTGGCGTGCGATTGATATGCACCGCCGCAGTCGGAATCAACACCCGATTTAAGTCCCAGGGCAGTGGCTTCTTCGAGGGTTTTAACAAAGTTGTGCCCCCTAACAATATCGTCGATAGCGCCGCAATCGCCTGTTACATAGCCATCGAGGCCGTAAGTTTTACGGGCGATGGTATCAACCAGGAACCTGCTGGCCGATACAGGTATTCCGTTTACAGCATTATAGGCTGTCATGATGGATGGAAGGTTGTAATCCCTGATAAGGGTACGGTAAGGGGCAAGGTAATATTCGCGCATATCCCTGTCGTCCATATCTGAACTTCCGGTATGGCGGTTAAATTCAGTATTGTTGGCGAGGAAATGTTTGCCGCAGGGAACGGTTTTAAGGTATTTAGGGTCGTTGCCCATCATGCCCAGGATAAATCCCTTCCCAATCTCGGTAACGAGGAAAGGGTCTTCCCCAAAGGTTTCGGCAGTACGTCCCCACCGCGGGTCGCGGGCTGGTTCGATTACCGGCGACCAGTAGGTAAGTGTAAAAATCAGGTCGTGGTTAAACCCACGGGCCTCATCGGCAATAACAGAAGCTTCACGCTTTATAAGTTCAGGATCCCAGGTAGCTCCCACGGCTACACTGTTGGGAAAAGATGTGGCTGTCATCCCGCTGTTGTTGTTCCTGCCCATAATGCCGTGCAGGGCTTCGCCCCATACATCGTAGTGATTAATGCCCAAACGGGGTATTGGGGGCATGGTATTGCCTATCTGGCTGATTTTTTCTTCAAGGGTCATACGCGATACCAGATCGGCAGCCCTTTCCTTAAATGAATAAGCCGTGTTAAGGTAAATTGGTATTTTAGCTTCTTTGCTTGCCGGCATAAAGGCCATAATGACAAACCAGCATATAGTCAGTGAACCCAAACGCAACAATTTAGTTTTCATACTTTTATGATTATATCTTACAAAATATCTTCATCTCCTTTTGTGTGGAACAGTTTTAATTTTTAAGAACAAACCCACCATTGGGTTGTATTGTAATTGAGAATTGACCGGAATCGGGGATTTTTACATTTTCAAGATATGGAGTCCCATCTTTTTTGTCGTTATACATCGAAATATTTTTCCCGGCGAGCATAGGCAGGTTCAGGGTTAATTTTTTCTCCTGCTTTTCGGCATTTACACCTGCTATGTACCAGGTGTTGCCATGACGGCGGGCTATAACGCTATATTCTCCCGGCAATCCATCAACAAATAAGGTTTCATCCCATGTTGTGGGTATATTTCGCATGAAATCTATCTCAAATTCAGGCACATCGATCAGGTTATTCGGGGTTAATGCAAAAAACTGCACCGGACTTTGAAACAGGATTCCTGTGGCCAGTTGGAAAATATCTGTGGTTAGCCGTTTTAACCTGCGCTCGTTGCTTTTATTGAGGAATTTGTTCAGGATAACCCCGCCAAATTCCATACTGGCCACCGAATTCCGGATAAACGGGTGTAATGTTGCGTACAAAGCTTCTTTCTCGCGAACATCTTGGACAAAAACAAGCATTTCCGAGGCCAGAACAGCTTCGCTTCCAACAAAATTGGGAAACATTCTTTCCCATCCACGCGGCAGTGTTGTGCCGTGAAAAACAACCATGAGGCCATAGTCATTGGCATCGGAAAGGATATCTTCGTATAAACGCATGGTTTCCTGTTTATCGCCGCCAAAGAAATCGACTTTTATTCCCCTGACCCCTGCTTTTTTGAGCCATTTCATTTCTTCCTTGCGGGCTATCGAAGTATTCATTTTATTTAATGGGGTCTGGAAAGCATCGCTGGTAGCGCCGTTGGTATTGTACCAAAGGAAAACACCCACATTTTTCGATCGCGCATAACGAATAAGCTCTTCCATCCTGTCGTAACCAATGCGGGTATCCCACCAGGCATCAATCAGAATAAATTCGAAATTCAATGCGGCAGCCAGGTCGATAAATTTCACCTGGTCTTCGTAATTCATGCTGTTATCCTGCCAGATAATCCAACTCCAGGTGCCCCTGCCGTACTGATAGTGTTGTGATGGTTTATAAAGAGGTTCAACCACATCCCATGATATGGTTGTTTCCACAATGGGTTTAAGGGTTTCGCCAACAGTAATGGTACGCCAGGGGGTCACTCCCGGGAGCCCGATCTGAGCGCCTGTACTTCCAAATCCGTTATTCTGTTCAGGATGTGGATATTCAATGGTATATACTCCGTTTTTAAAACTGCTTAAGCCCGAGGCGCAATATAAGCTCCTCACCCCGGTTTCGGAAAGCAGCACCCAGCCATTATCGCCAACCTGAAAAAGAGCGGGGAATACATATCCATAATTAGAAGTATTCTTTTCCATGGGGGCTGCAACTTCGTAGCCGCTTTCGTAGCTGGGGGTAGTCCGGGCAAATCCTCCCATAGGTTTCATCATGGGCGACATGTAGCTCTTCGTAAACGACGGGAACCTGAAGCCTGTTGATTCCTTCTCAACCACACACGATAGCCTTTCGCCCCAAACCGGAAGCTCGTACCGGAAAGCAATATCGTTGTTGCTTACCTGAAACAATACAGAAATCTGTTTCCCTTCCGGATTTGAAAATGTGCATTTCAGGGTATTTGCCCTGTATTTGATGTATGACCTTTTGATTTTGTCCTGCACATATTCTTTTGCAACCTCGCCTGTTGATGTTTCAACCAGGTTCATGCCCGAGATGAAATCACCCTCATTGGTGGTTAAACCCAAAGGAGAATTCTCAAGCATGGTTTTCCCCTTGTATGTTACCGTGTAGGTTGGAATTCCGTCTTCGACCATAACATTTAAAACCAGATGTTTATCGGGACTGGCAACAGAGGGCAGATTTTGTCCTGATACAGTTGCGAAAATCAATAAAAATAAAGCAACGATTATATTT
>CAZMDP010000365.1:0-3568 GCA_964565015.1 uncultured Prolixibacteraceae bacterium
TTATCTTTATTCCCAGAACTTGAACCTACTTGAAAAAATAGGGAAAGTCCAGTAATAAAAAGATTCTACCATGTACCAACTGCCGCTATCTGCTGAACTTATCTTATTTTGATAAAGCTTCACCGGCAATATTAAAGACTATGCAGCTTACTCAAAAAAATTACTGCCTTCTGATAACTTCCGCTACCTACTAATATCTATTCCTACGATTTAAGCCATTTATCAAGCCACTCTTTAAACACCCTTTGCCAGAGGATTCCATTCTGGGCGCCCATTACCCAGTGATTTTCTTCAGGGAAATAGAGAAATTGAGCCGGAATACCCTGCAAAACTGCCGAATTGAATGCGGCCATTCCCTGAGTGTAAGGTATCCTGAAATCTTTTTCACCATGTATGACCAGAATGGGTGTGTCCCAGTTCTGAACAAAGTTATGTGGCGAAAAAGAGTAGGAGCGTTGTGCCACGGCATTCGATTTGTCCCAGAACGGCCCGCCATAATCCCAGTTAACAAAGAACATTTCTTCGGTGGTTGCATACATCTGTTCAAAGTTGAAAATTCCGCAGTGTGAGATAAAAGCTTTAAAACGTCCGTTATGGTTTCCTGCAAGGTAGTTAACAGCAAAACCGCCATAACTTGCACCCACTGCACCCAAACGGGTTTCATCAACGAACGGTTCTTTGGCCAATTCGTCGATAGCGCTTAACTGGTCTTTTATGTTTTGCCCGCCGTAATCGGTACTGATCTGTTCGAGCCATTCCATGCCAAACCCCGGTAATCCGCGCCTGTTAGGGGCAACAATAATGTAACCGTTTGCTGCCATCATCTGAAAATTCCAACGGTACGACCAATACTGGCTTATTGTTCCCTGAGGGCCACCCTGGCAATAAAGTATGGCAGGATACTTTTTAGCCGGATCAAAATGGGGAGGATAAATTACCCATGTGAGCATATCTTTGTTATCGGTGGTTTTTATCCAGCGCTTTTCAACCTTGCCCATAGTAAGCTGGTCGAGGATACCCTTGTTGATGGCAGTTAAAGGTTCGTCGTTTCCGGTATAAATGTCCACTAAAAAAAGCTCTGCCGGTTGCGACATATTTGTTTTTGTGGCCACAATTTTTTCGCCTGCCAGTCCAATCGACGAATAATTATGGACACCTTCCGTGAGACGCCTGATCATGCCATCTTCCAGGTCGAGTCGATAAATTTCATCGGTTGCGTGAATACAGCTTATAAAATAAATATGCTTACCGTCGCTACTCCATGTCAAGTGTTCAGAATTCTGATCGAAAGAAGCTGAATAATCAATTTTTTCACCGGTTTCGAGATTTGCCACAAAAAGCCTGATTTTATCAGCTTCATAACCATCGCGCTCCATACTCTCCCATGCAAGGTATTTCCCATTGGGCGAGAATACAGGGTTTTTATCGTAGCCCATCATCCCTTCCGTAAAATTGATTGTTGCACCCGTTTGTACATTGTACAGATATATATCAGAATTGGTCGATAGGGCATAATCTTTTCCTGTCAGTTTTTTACATGTGTAAGCAAGTGTTTTGCCGTCGGGGCTCCAGGCAATTTCTTCAATTCCGCCAAAAGGTTTCATGGGCGAATCGTATCTTTCGCCTGCCATAATGTCTTTTCCGGCTGTTATTTTTCCATTGTTGTAATCGGCAATAAAAATATGGTTATATGTATAGTCGTGCCAGCTGTCCCAATGCCTGTACATCAGGTCGTTCTCGAGCCGGGCATTGGCTTTTGGTAAATCGGGGTATAGGTCGTGTATATCTTTATCGAGCTTAACGCTCTGAATATAAAATATTTTCGAAAAATCGGGACTGTACTGAAATCCAGTTATGCCCCCTTCGATATTACTGATTTGTTTTTTCCCGCTTCCATCGGGGTTCATTTCCCAAATCTGCACCGAACCTGAAACTGGCGAAAGGTACCCGATTTTCTGACCATCGGGCCTCCATTGTATATTAAATTCACGTTCAGGCGTATCGGTCAACTTATTGACCGATCTATCGTCCACATTGATTAAATAGATATCACGGTACGATTTATTTTCTTCGATGTTGAAATATGTAATGGTGTATGCAGTTTGTTTTCCATCAGGCGAAACAGCTGGTTCGCCTAATCTGCCAAACGTCCATAATACTTCAGGTGTCATAACATCCGAAGCAAGTATCGGCGTAACGGGTGTATAATTTTCATTTTTGGTTTCACTATCCCTGTTTGTGCACGATGCAATCAGGGCAATGAACATCAATACTATCAGTCTTCTCATATCTTCGATGTTTTATTTAATTTATTCCGGAAATAGTTTCCGATGAAAACATGCTTGCAAAATAACGAGAAATATTTACTGCGGCAAAACGTAAATAAAAAAGGCTGCCCGAAAACCGGCAGCCCTGTGCGGAATAAATAAATGGAAGATCAGAATTTTTAGCTATTCTTAATTTAATTGTTTGTGTATCTATAGGTTCCTGTAAAAGTTTTTTCTTCGCCGTTGTAGTTGGTCGAACGAACGATAAACTTTACCGAATCGAGCCCGGCAATTTTAATGGCCGACATATCGAATGAAACATAGGCATTGAACATGTAGTCCTCGCGATCGCCGTTTTTATTGTGACGAAGTTCCAGTTCAATTGGCTGATCCTCTGCTTTTAGCTCTCCGGGTTTCTTAACCAGGTTGATAAAATGAGTGGCATAATTCCCCAAATATCGGAGTTCAAAGTTCAGTAACTGGTTTTTACTTACCCATGCTTCCCTTATAATAATCGGATCGTTTCCGATACTATCCTCAATGGCCGGATAAATGTCGATAATCCCTTTTTTCAGGACTTTACGGACTGAGTTTATCCTGACATAATATTCCTTTTCATCTTCATTAACCTTTTTATCGCTCAGGATAGTAAAATTTACAAGAACCCTTCCTTTGTCATCGTACCAGCTGCCATGTATCTGACCGGCTACAGGATAAAGTACTGAGCCGTTGTCGAGTACTATTTTAAAACTTTCAGGTCCCGACTTTTCAACAATCCCAAATCCAACCCAATACCTCCCGAGCGAATAGGAATCATCATCTTTCTGACAAGATGTCGCAAGAAACGCCATTATGGCGAAAATCAATATAATTCTTGTTTTCATAGCTGAATAAAAATTTATAAAACACATGTAATAGATGATGAATCGTTATAATTGGTTGCGTTGGTGATCTGTTTTTTTCGCAAAAATGAAGGATATATTTCCTAAATGGCAGTTAAAACCAATTGGCACAAGAGTTGTTATCTAAATATCTATATATTTGCATACGTATTTTTAACTATGAAAGAAATTCAATCTTATAACGATTTGATGACCGAATTGCAAACCCACGAAATGATGTGGCTGTTATTGTACAAACAAGGGTCGGAACAAAGTGAATGTGCATTAAAAAGTTACACTGAATCGGTAAGCAAAATTAATGGAAATAATTTTTATTTGGCCGATGTCAGCCGGGTTCGTGATATTCATCCAAACTACGGATTAACTTCAGTTCCTGCACTCCTTGAGTTTAAAAAAGGT
>CAZMDP010000366.1:0-3564 GCA_964565015.1 uncultured Prolixibacteraceae bacterium
TTTGGGCGTTTTTGCCGGTCCTGCATAATACACCGGATGTTTTTTGAAATATTCTGGCATGGGTTTGCCTTCGTCGATCAATTTTTTGATTTGCGCATGGGCTATATCGCGGGCTACTATCAGTGTACCGTTCAGATTTAGCCTGGTTTTCACCGGATATTTGCTCAGTTCGGCCAGAATTTCGCCCATGGGGCGGTCAAGATCGATATCAACTGCAGGTTGCAGGTGTGGCGCTTCTTTGGGCAGATATTTGGCGGGATTTTTTTCCAGTTCTTCGAGGAAAATCCCATCGCTGGTAATTTTTGCTTTAATATTACGGTCGGCGCTGCACGAAACACCCAAACCAACCGGACAACTGGCAGCATGGCGCGGCAGGCGGATAACCCGAACATCGTGCACAAAATATTTGCCGCCGAATTGCGCCCCGATTCCTGCCTCCTGGCAGATTTTGGTAACCTTTTCTTCCCATTCGAGGTCGCGAAAAGCCTGCCCGACTTCGTTCCCCTGGGTTGGCAGGTGATCGTAATAACCAGCCGATGCTTTTTTTACGGCCGTGAGTGTGGCTTCGGCCGATGTTCCGCCAATTACCAAAGCCAGATGATAAGGTGGACAAGCTGAAGTACCCAGGTCCATAATTTTCTCGCGAACAAATTTCGTCAGGCTTTCTTCGTTGAGCAGAGATTTGGTTTGCTGATAGAGAAAGGTTTTATTTCCCGATCCTCCCCCTTTGGTTATAAAAAGGAATTCATATTCGTTTCCGGTTTCGGCATAAATATCGATCTGAGCCGGAAGGTTGGTACCCGTATTTTTCTCTTCGGTCATGGTAAATGGTACAACCATCGAATATCGTAGATTTCTTTCGCGGTAGGTATCATAAATACCTTTCGAAAGGTGTTTGGCATCGTTAACACCGGTATAAACATCCTCTCCCTTTTTGGCTATCACAATGGCAGTACCGGTATCCTGGCAGGTAGGAAGTTCGCCTTCGGCCGAAATTACCTGATTGAGCAACATGGTATGGGCCACAAAACGGTCGTTATCGCTGGCTTCGGGATCCTTAAGAATATCGGCAAGTTTTTGCAAATGGGATGGACGAAGGTAAAACGATACATCGGTAATGGCCTCTCTGGCTAACAATTCAAGGCCTTCGGGAGCTATTTTAAGAATTTTACGCCCATCTGCTTCGACTACGGAAACAAAATCGCGGGTCAGCAACCGGTATGGAGTGGTGTCTTTCAGAATGGGAAATGGTTTCTGATAAAAGAAATCTGCCATAATTGAAATTGGTTAAATTTTTAATGAAACAGTTATGCAAAGATACTTGTTTCGGCCTGCAGATACAAAAAAATGGACTGGTTTGAATCTAAAACCCAATTATTTTACATCCTGCTCCTTATTCAATTGTTATGATTGATTATAATTTACAATAAATGCCTGAATACCTAAATCAACATATTTCTCAAATTTTGAAACAAATCCCTATTTTCGCCCCCTTAAAAACAAAATAAAATGGCAAAAGAATATACTGACGATCTCCTGATTGATTTCGGGCCCGATGGCAATAAGCTGCTCCCAGTTGTTACACAGGACTATAACACAAAGGAGGTACTGATTTTAGCCTTTGTTAACCAGTCCGCTTTTGAAGAAACGCGCCGTAGCGGGTATGCCACCTACTGGAGCCGCAGCCGTAACGAACTGTGGAAAAAGGGCCTCACCTCGGGCGATTTGCTTCGCATTAATGAGATCAGGATTAATTGTGAGCAAAATTCGTTGCTCTACCTTGTAACCCCCGAAGGTAAAGGTGCCTGCCATGCAAAAAACCACGATGGAATGCCCTTCAGCACATGCTATTATCGCCGTATTAACAACAACGATAAACTGGAAATAGTATAATGTACACTTCGAAACTTATTATCGGAATGCCGGCCGGTTCGCTGGCAAACGCATCAAGAGGGGGAAACCTTATCCAACTGCTCAACCACGCCGGATTCGAAACCCGGGGCTACGAAGATGGCGGACCTACCGATTTTAAAACCATTAACTATCTTTTCGGGTGGGACGGACGGCCACAGGAATTCGGTTCGCAGCTGGGCATACAGGAACTCGATGTGGCCATTGCCGGTGCCGACTGGATCAAAGAAAGGGTACTGGAACTGAAACTTGAATACAATACCGAAATCGAAATCGAAGAGGTATTGCCACTTAACCGCGGTGGAGTCCGAATTGTTGGTATTGCTCCTGGGAATGCACCAAACGATGTAAATGAATTCTTCAGAAATTTCTGCAAAAACCAAAATCTAATTACGGTAGTTGCCGAAATGCCTTACCTGGCATTAAACTGGGTGCAGGAAAAGCTCAGGGCAATTGGTAAATACGAAGAATTTTCAAAATTCAGCGTTCAGAAATATAAGACGCCCCCGAAAATCGAAAAAGGGGTAATTATTTACGAAACATGGGGCAAAACCGAAGCAAAGGTTAAAAACGGCGGCGCCGACGTGGGAATTGAAATTACACAATCGGGCAGCGCCATACGCAATTATGGGTTGAAAATTATCGATGAAATTATGGTTTCACAGACAGGGATTTATATTAATCCCATACTGAAAACCGACCCCAAAAAGAGCGGGCTGCTGAAAATGTTCCTGCTTAACCTGTATGGAAGTGTAAATGCCGAAAACAAGGTGATGATCCTTTTCAATGTTCCGAACGATTCGATCGACGAAATGCAGGAGTATCTTAAAGAAAACAAACTATTTGCTGATGAGCCCACGATAAACTTAGGCAAAACCCATGCGCAGTTCAGCATTCAGGTCGATACAAAAAGGCACCACTTGCCCCTTGCACAAATCAGGTTTGAGCTGGCATTAAGAAAGGCCGTGAATATCGATACCATTCCAATAGATTCATCAATTCCGAGTATTCATGTGCTGGGGTTTTAATTTCCTCTATATACTTTAGAGGAGAATCATACAGAAATTTTATTTTCAAATCGTCAAGTTCATATCTTTATGCCCATAAAATAAAAACCATGATTCAGCCTGAGAATTTTAACCAACTGAAAGCCAGCCTCGATGGCGACCTGTTTACCGACAATGTGCAAAGGGTCTTGTATTCGACCGATGCTTCGTCGTACAAAGAGAAACCTCTTGCCGTAACAAAACCGAAGAATGCGTCGGACATTCGAAAAATTATCGCTTTTGCACGCGAGAATAAAACTTCCGTAATTCCGCGTGCAGGGGGTACTTCATTGGCAGGGCAGGTAGTAGGTTCTGGCATTGTAGTCGATGTTTCGAAATACATGAATAAAATCATTGAGTTTAACCCCGAAGAACGCTGGATTTGGGTGGAGCCGGGTGTTATCCCTGCCGAACTGAACAAATTCCTCGCACCCTACGGATTGCAATACGGGCCGGAGACCTCAACCGCCAACCGCTGCTGCATTGGCGGTATGCTGGGCAACAACTCCTGCGGGCTTCATTCCATCATTTATGGCAGCGCCCGAGAACATGTTCTCGAAGTGGATGCCATCCTTTCCGATGGGTCTGAGGTTACCTTTAAAGCCTT
>CAZMDP010000367.1:0-3561 GCA_964565015.1 uncultured Prolixibacteraceae bacterium
CCTTTACGAACCGGTCTCCTATGCTTTATCGGCCGGAGGTAAGCGACTTCGTCCTTTACTTGTGCTTCTGGGGTGCCAGCTTTTCGATGGCGATGTCGACAATGCCATACCAGCCGCTATGGCTGTCGAAATATTTCACAATTTCACCCTGCTGCATGATGATATAATGGATAAAGCCGAAAAACGTCGTGGATTGGCAACCGTTCATATAAAATACGACGAAAATACGGCCATTCTTTCGGGCGATGCCATGGCTTTTCTGGCATATCGTTTTTTACTTAAAAGCCGCACCGAAAAAATTGAAGAACTGGCCTCCCTGTTTACGGAAACTGCACTCGAGGTTTGCGAAGGACAGCAGTGGGATATGGACTTTGAAAAACGCACCAATGTTACCACAGCCGAATATATCGAAATGATCCGCCTGAAAACTGCTGTTTTGTTGGGTTGCGCCCTTAAAATGGGGGCAATTCTTGGAGGGGCAACCGAAACCGAAGCAAACAATTTGTATAAAATAGGGATCAACCTGGGTCTGGCCTTCCAGCTGCAGGACGATCTGCTCGACACTTTTGGTAACGAAAATGAATTCGGCAAAAATATAGGGGGCGACATTGTTTCAAACAAAAAAACTTTTTTGCTTATAGAGGCTCTCGAGACTGCCGATAAAGAGACCCAAAATACCCTTCTTGAGTGGATTGCCCGGAAGGAGTTCGACCGCAGCGAAAAAATTGAGGCTGTTAAAAATATTTTCAACAGCCTCAAGATCAGGGAGAAAACTGAAACGGCCATCCTTTGTTATACCCAAGAGGCCCTGGATTTACTCAACAGCTTACAAGTAAACCGCGAACGTGTCGCATATCTTGAATCGTTGTGCCGGAAACTGATGAACCGGAGCAACTGATTAAACGAACCTTTCCCTGTTCTGCAGGTTAAACAATCCATACAGAAGAAAAACAATCATTCCAACCCCCAGGAAAATACGGTTTCGGGTTACAATGCCATGCCATATAACGGCATTAAAGTTATCAGGGAGTTCGAGCGGGTTCAGGAAAATATTCCATTGCGAACGCTCGATGTTTTCACCCAATATAAGCAGACCCACACCGATCAGGATCATAACCACTGCGGTGCCGTTTCCATTTTTGATTAAGGTAGAAAACATAAATGCCATTCCGCCCATAAAACCTATGGGATACATCAGCTGGTAGGCCATTTCTAACGGATTTACCCTATAAAGGAGAAATGAGGATACATAGCCGTAAATTATCAGAATGAGGAAGACCTGGACGAAAATCATGATCAGCCTGACCAGCCATACCTTATAGCGGTAATTGGGAATTCCGAAAAGAATTTCGAGGATACGTGCATCTTCGTCGTTTTGAATCCCGAAAACAGAAGGATAGAAAACCAGCAAAATGCCGGGAAACAGCAACAGATTGTAAACCATCCCTTCGCTCAGTACACTTCCCTGGTAAATACTCATAATTGAAAAGAAAAGATAGAAAACAAATGAGGCGATCAGGAACCAGATAAAACGACCGGCAAAAATGATTTTCAGGTTATAGCGAATGGTCCGCCACAATATGATGAAATTATTTTTATTGAGTAATTGCATATCATTTCGTTTTTGATGGTTTATGCGATATCCCGTAACAGGCACAGATAAGCATCTTCGAGGTGCGGTTTTACATTAACAGCATTGGGAACCGGCTTTTCTTTCGAAATTGCCCTCACCTTAATCATTTCGCCATCGCGCATATGATTGGTAATCATCTGCTTGTTTGGAAACTTATCAAATTCGGCTGTAGTAAGCGAGAACTGCCAAACGTAGCCTTCGCCCAAATGAACCATATTGGTTGGAATGCCAAAGTATTTAAGCTTTCCACGGTTGATAACGGCAACCTGGTTGCAGGAACTCGAAATATCTTCGATAATGTGGGTAGAGAAAATTACAATCCTGTCGCGGCTTAGTTCGACCAGAAGGTTTCGGAACCTGATACGTTCGCGCGGGTCCAGACCGGCGGTGGGTTCGTCAACCACCAGTATCCGTGGCAGGTTCAGCAAAATCTGCGCAATACCGATACGCTGCTTCATCCCACCGGAGAATGACCCAATCGGGTCGTCCTTACGTTCCCACATGTGAACCGCTTTCAATACATATTCAATACGTTCGTCCCTGACCTGAACATCGGTAATCCCTTTCAGGATAGCCTGATAATCGAGATACTCCCATGCCGACATGTTTTCGTAGGTTCCAAATTCCTGCGGAAGATATCCGATTAACCCCTGAAGTTCTTCGCGGTACTTCTGTGTGTCGAGGCCATTGATATATATTTTACCATAACTTTGCTCAAAAATACCGCAAATTATACGCATCATGGTCGATTTTCCTGCCCCGTTCGGCCCTAACAACCCGATCATTCCCGTAGTTATTTCCATCGATACACCGGCCAATGCCTTGAATGGTTTCCGCTTTTTACCAATGATCGGAATATCTTTCACAATCCGGAAATATTGACGCCGGAGGGTTCCAAACCTTCCTGTTATACGTTCAATATTTACATTCTTATTGTGTACATATTGGGCCGAAGCATGCAGTACAAGCAACAGGTACCAGATAATCCCCACAAGATAAACCATACCCTGATTGTCCCATCTTTTATAAAATATGGCCACAAATATCAATGGTGTAAACCATAACAGAAGGTTGTACAATATTTTCGATGTTTTGATTAACCAGGGTTTTCCTGTTTTTTCGTAACTGTTGTTCAAAACTGCCTTTAACGGAGCCCATAACATAAACAAATAGAAATAGATACCAACCGCCATTACCAGCATCCAGAAATCGGATGTAAGGTACATAAAGGTAAACCAAATTAAAAAGCCAAATAACGGAAGCTGCCAGATAAGGTCATAAAAATCGCGGGCATGTTTGTACTGCCGGGTCAGGCCGGCGCGTTCCCTGATTTTGATCCCCGACATCCATTCCCTTTCGAAACGCGGTGCACGGTCGTAAATTTTTACCAGTTTTCGGATGGTAATTTTTATGGGTTCGTTATCGTCGATTACCCGCGAACTGGCCATCCGCAAACTCGACTGAATAAACCAGGTAACCCCGGGAATGAGGATTATAACGAGGAGGAAGGTAAGCAACTGCCATATAAAAGTGTCGATCCGGGCATAAATGTACCATATCGATGCTACGAATGCAATTACGTGAATGACCTTTATTTTCCAGGTAAGGCTTTTCATCCAGTCGAGGGTATTTTCGAGCCCTGCATAAAGGGTTGGAATAAAAATGAGGGTGAGCAGGGTACTCAGGGTGAGGCCGCCAATTACGGTAATAGCAAACGGTGCACCAATTGCCCCAACATACTCGGCTTGCCCTAAGGCCAACGGGAACATCGCCACAATGGTAGTGATTGCGGTGATCAGGATCGGCCTTACGCGCGAGAGGCCCGCTTCGAGGAGGGCACGCGACTTACGGTGTCCCCGCTTTCGGAGTATGTTGGTAAAATCGATCAGGATAATACCATTATTGACCACTACGCCAAGCAAAATCAG
>CAZMDP010000368.1:0-3552 GCA_964565015.1 uncultured Prolixibacteraceae bacterium
TCAGAGTTCTCAGTTATTCAGAAAAAAGGCGTATAACGCCGGCATTATGGTAGATTATTTAAACGGTTCAGAGTTCAGAGTTTACAGTTCACAGTTCGTTTTTCAGAAAACTCCGGAGGAGTGGTATGTTTATAGAAAATAAGCAATCCCCTTCGGCACCTCACGTCCGATTGAAAAACAAACGCCCGTTTTTGTGTTCGAACCCTCTATAAAATTTAATGATTTAATTCATTATTTGTCAGAAAATTTCGTTTTATTGCCCCAACATACATACCTATTGCACTTGCTGCCAACCCGTATAATATGGACTCGACGGTTGTGCCTATCCACGAGGCTATTACCCATACCATCATTCCTGAAAGAATCGAGTAAACAGCTCCCCTTTTGTTTGCTTTTTTCCAGAATAGCCCTGCCGTGAGCGGTACAAACAACGAAACAAGCCCAACTGAAGCAGCTTCGCCCACCAACTCATAAATATTACCTCGCCGGATAGCCATCACCAGAGCTATTCCAGAAATGACCAATACCGAAAACCTCGAAATCCAGAGCAATTGTTTGTCGGTGACCGATTTCATGTGAGGCCTGATGATATTTTCCCCTAAAATAGCCGAAGGTGCCAGCAAAGCCGAACTGGCTGTGCTGAGGATAGCCGATAGCAATGCCCCGAACAATAAAATCTGAACAAATGGTGAAGTATATTTTGAAATCAGCGATGGGATCAGGAATTGGGTATCGGTGTGCGACTCAAGGTACTCAGGCATTAGGGTACGACCAGCAAGTGCAAGCAATAGGGGTACCATGGCAACGCTCAGGTACATTACCCCTGCTGTTGCCGACGACCATACAGCTACCCTTTCGGAGCGCGAAGCCATAACCCTTTGAAAAACATCCTGTCCGGCAATGGAACCTAAACCAATGGTTATCCAGGCAGCAAAATAGTTCAGGCTGTTTACAGTGCCCGGTTCGGGGTAGAACCGGAAAAAATCATCTGGAGCATTTTCGAATATCGTTCTGAAACTGACAATTCCAAATATCTCCATTGAGGCAGCCGCCAACCCGATCAGAATAAAAATCATCTGAAGGAAATCGGTTACCGATACCGACCACATACCGCCGATAAAAGTGTATAAGGTAACCACAACACTTGCTGCCAGAATTCCGTAAATAACAGGCCAACCGGCCAGGGCATTGAGCAAAATTCCAAAAGCAACCATCTGGGCGGCAATCCAGGCCATGTAAGTCAGGATTATGCAAATCCCTGCCAGCAGTTCGACGGTTTTTCCATAACGGTTCCGGTAAAAATCGCCAAAGGTTAGCAGTCGCATCCGGTAAAGCGGTCGGGCATAAATCAGGGCAACCAGCAGCAGGCATAAACCAGCCCCGAATGGATCGCGCACTACTGCAATCAAACCTCCTTCGGCAAATTCGGAAGATGACCCGAGAATGGTTTCGGAACCAAACCAGGTTGCAAACAAGGTGGCAGTTGCAATGGCAAAAGGAAGTTTTCGGCCGGCAAGCAGGTAATCTTCGGTATTATGGACAAACCTTGAGGCCAACAACCCAATGATAATGGTAACAACGATATAGATGACAATAAACAGCAGCATACTTAAATGATTTGGAACTGGTCGCGATCCCTGAGAATCGGAAATTTTGCACGGAAATCATGCAATTCCTGCCAGGATAAGGTGAAAGTTTCGACACACTCACGATTTTCGAGAAATCTTGCATTCCCCCTTGCATCGATGATGGCAGAATCTCCTAAATAGTTAAGGTTCATCCCATCGGAACCGATCCGGTTAACGGCTGCGCACCAGCACTGGTTTTCGAGTGCCCGTGAGATCAGCAGGTTTTTCCATACATGGTGGCGGGCCGATGGCCAGTTGGCCACATACAGCAACAGGTCGTAATCGTCGTGGTTACGGCTCCATACCGGAAAACGCAGGTCGTAACAAATCAGTGGCCTTATTTTCCAACCTTTCCATTGAATGGTAACACGCTGGTTACCTGCTGTATAATTCAGATGTTCATCGCCAATGGCAAACAAATGGCGTTTGTCATACCATTGCACATTTTCATCGGGTGTAACCCATAGGAAACGGTTATAAAAGTTTCCGCCATCTTCAATAATGCTGCTTCCGGCTATGGCAGCACCGGTTTTCCGGGCATTCGCTATCATCCATTGTACTGTGTGCCCATTCATGGGTTCGGCCAACGCTTTTACACTCATCGAAAACCCTGTGGTAAACATTTCGGGCAGAACAATGATGTCAGTGCTTTGCATTCCCTCTATGAGTTTATTGCAGTAATCAAGGTTTTCGGCCTTCTGTTCCCAAAACGGGGCAAACTGTACCAATGTAATTTTTAAATCGTGGTTTTCCAAAGCATTAATTTACAATTGTTTATATTTCCATTTTCAATGTTCATTTGGATAAAAGTAATAAATTCTGAAATATGTTCATAATATCATTTATCGCTTTATTTTTAACTTTACAAAAATCTGCTTTTCAGAGTAGGCTCACATTTTAAAGTTTTATTAAAGATTCAATTGATCAGGAAATATTTTGATTTTTTTTTCACAAAACTAAAATTACATCATATTATGCACCGCTCATTAAAATACCTTTTAATAGTTTTCGCAAACCTGATTATCCTATCAGTTTTGATAGTGCTTTGGGCAGATCCGTTACAGATAAGAATCAGCCAATGGCAAGTGGCTAAAGGAGTTTTATATATTCTGACCGTTACTTTTTTATCAATGATCGGCATCCGGATTTTGGTGGCCATTTTCCGACGTCGGCATATTGAAATCCGTAAAAGAATCAGAATTTCTGTAATTTTTACCCTGCTCATTTCCTCATGGTTGTATTTCGGATATTCCATTAAAGCCATTAATAACCGGATTATATACCGAAATGCAAGGTCGCTGGCGCTGTTAAAAATAAGAGAGAACAATATTCCCGGCAGTTCTGGTTTTTATGCACAGAATCTTACCTGGGACGAATACCAACAGATAGCAAAAATAAAGGGGTTTAAAAAAGTGCCAAAGGACGCTTCAGATATACATATCAGTTACACTATTTCAGGAATGCAGGGCGATTATCAATTTGATTTGGAGTACCATTTACCAGTGGGTTCGAAGGTTGATGAAATAGAATATATTGTGGGGGATATTATTGAACGCCAAATCATGGAAGAAACTCCTGAAAAAGTCAAGGTAATTTATTACAAAGCAAGGTTTTAGAAAAGTAACAATAAAAAACCCGGAATATTCTTCCGGGTTTCTGCAATTATTTCACCAAAACGAATTTTGCTATTTCACTTTCTCCACTACAGCTTTAAACGCTTCGGGGTGGTTCATGGCCAGGTCGGCAAGTACCTTGCGGTTAATGTCAACGTTGGCTTTTTTCATCATCCCCATCAGTTGCGAATAAGATACCCCTTCGAGGCGGGCTGCTGCGTTGATACGCTGGATCCAGAGCGAGCGGAAATTCCTCTTTTTCTGACGACGGTCGCGGTAAGCATACTGCTGGCCTTTTTCCCAGGTATTCT
>CAZMDP010000369.1:0-3544 GCA_964565015.1 uncultured Prolixibacteraceae bacterium
GTAAACTATCCGGGTATCGGAGGCGCTGCAGGGCAGGTATATTATGGTCCTGTTTCAGGTAAAAATGGAACGTTTAATCCTTCTACCGGTGTTTTCAGTGTCTGGATTAACATGTCGTTGCCAAATTATCCGTACAATTTTGGCAATTACGAACTGAGTTATACAAAAAAATAACTTACTGTTTTTTATTACCAAAGAGGCTGTCACAATTGTACAGCCTCTTTTTTTATTTTTTTGATGAACCCTAATTAAAAAATATCGCCATTTTTAATATGTTTGTATTTCTGTCATTAAAAAAGGTAAACTAAATTTCAATCGGCTGATGAATAGATATCTTGTTCTTTTCTTTGCTTTATCAACTTTCATATACACACAAATTTCACATGCGCAAAACCGGCGTATAACCGGAATTGTTACCCATTCAGAAACACAAACACCAATTCCTGGCGCCTCAATTTCAGTAAAAGGTACTTCAACCGGAACCATTAC
This sequence comes from uncultured Prolixibacteraceae bacterium, assembly GCA_964565015.1. GTDB lineage: Bacteria > Bacteroidota > Bacteroidia > Bacteroidales > Prolixibacteraceae > UBA1413. The sequence goes on from CAZMDP010000369.1 coordinate 490, forward strand.
AAACATTAACGGATTATACCAGATTGATGTTCCGATTGATGCTGATGTACTTGTGGTTTCTTTCGTGGGTATGAAAACCAGAGAAGTCGGAATAACAGGTCCATCAATGGATATTGTGTTATCCCCCGACCTTATTCGGGTAGAAGAAGTTATGGTAATTGCTTATGGAAATTCCGACAGAGAATCATTTACCGGTTCGGCAAGTACAATCGGCCATTCCCTTCTGTCGCAGCAAAAGAATATATCAGTGTCCAGAATTATGCAAGGTCTGGTTTCAGGGTTACAAACCGCAACCGGGTCGGGACAGCCCGGCGAAAATGCTTCCCTGCGAATAAGGGGTATAAATTCTTTTGGCGATGCTTCTCCCTTGATTGTGGTGGATGGTTTTCCATTTTCAGGAAATATAAATTCGATACCTGTTCACGATATCCGGTCGGTAAGCATTCTGAAAGACGCACCTGCCACTGCCCTGTATGGATCGAGGGCTGCAAATGGGGTTATAATCATTACTACTGCAAGTGGGATGAAAGAAAAACCTTCGTTCGAAATTGCAGCAACTTATGGATTGTCTGAAAGGGCAATCCCTCAATATGATAAAGTATCGGTTTCGCAGTACTACGAATTGATGTGGGAAACTATGCGAAACTTAAGGGTTTCGCAAGGCAAAAACCCGCAACAGGCTGCTTTGGAAGCCTCCGAAGGTTTAATCGGCTATCTGGGAGGGTACAATGCATACAATGTTGAAAATAACCAGGTGGTGGGTACCAACGGACAGATCAACACAAATGCACAATTGCTGTGGAAAGATGAGTGGGAAAAAGAAATGTTCAGAACAGGAATAAACCGCGAAATATCCTTAACCGCCAAAGGTGGCTCCGAAAATCTGGGATATTATGTTTCTGCATCGGCCTTAAATAGTGAGGGGTTGGTCAAAGCATCAGATTTTAACAGGTATTCGGCGCGTTTAAACCTCGAGAGCAAATTAAACCATTGGATCAATATCGGGATGAACCTTTCAGGTTCGCTTGCCGATCAGAATTACCCGTTATCTTCAGGAAGCATAAATACAAATCCATTCTTTTTTACTTTAAATATTGCCCCGATTTTCCCTGTTTTTCTGTACAATCAGAATGGAGCGCTACAGACTGATGCAGATGGTTCCCCACTTTATGACTTTGGCAAGGAGTTCGGGCGCAACAGACCCTATGCACCCAACGTTAACCCGGTGGCAACCACTGTGCTCGATACACGTCTCTACAGGCAGGACAACGGTAGCCTCCGAAGTTTTATCGACTTCGAATTGTTCGAAGGATTAACTTTCAAACTCAGTGCCGGGACTGATCTTTATTCAATATCAGGAATAAACCATGAGAACCAGAAGTATGGCAGTTCGGCAAGTTTCATGGGGCGCACGGTACGCGAAACCCAACGCACATTTTCTTTTGTATCGAACCAAATGCTGAATTACTCGCGCCAATTCGGAACACATAATTTTTCGTTACTTGCAGGCCATGAAAGCAGCACATTCAGGCAAAACGTGTTAAGCGCAACAAGGAGCGGCTTCCCTTTCCCTGGCCTTGTTGAGCTGGCGGCGGCTTCAACGCCTGAAGGTTCAACATCGTGGGAACACAATTATCGTATTGAAAGTTATTTAGGACGCCTGGACTATTCGTTCAGGGAAAAGTACTTTATCAGTGCTAATTATCGTACCGATGGGAACTCAATCTTTCACAAAGATTCACGCTGGGGTGATTTCTGGGGATTAGGTTTAGCATGGCGGGTCATCAAGGAAGAATTTATCAAAGACCTTATCTGGTTAAGTAACCTGAAGTTAAAAGCAAGTTATGGAATTCAGGGAAATGATAAAATTGGAACTTATTATGCCTATCAGGGGCTTTACGCTACCGGAATGAATAACCTGAACTATCCGGGTCTTATCGCCAGCCGCCTTCAAACCCCGGAACTAACATGGGAAAAACTCGAATCTTTCAATTTTGGCCTCGAAATGAGCATCTTAAACAGATTGGCATTATCGGTCGAATACTATATTCGCAACAACAACGATTTACTTTTTGCAAGACCTTTGCCCCCTTCAACAGGGTTTAACTCTATCGACACCAATATTGCAGACCTCCGTAATCAGGGCGTAGATGTTGAAATTCAATCAAAACTGATTGAAACAGCAAATTTTTCGTGGAACTTCGATCTGAACCTTTCTCATTACAGGAATACCATCAGATCGCTCCCCGACAGATTTATTGTAAGTGGCAATAAAAGATGGGAAGTCGGACGGTCAATTTATGACTTTTGGCTTCAGGATTGGGCCGGTGTTAATCCGGAAAACGGAAAAGCACAATGGTATAAAGATGAATTGGTAACGATTGATGGAAAAATTCAGTATGATGCCAATGGTTTGCCAAAAACAACAGGCAACCGGTTGAAGACCGAAGTATATAATGAAGCCACGCTTTATTATGCCGGAAGCGCGATACCCGATCTGACAGGAGGAATTGTAAACACTTTCCGGATATATGACTTCGACCTGACTGCTATTGTTAATTTCGGGATTGGTGGAAAAATTTACGATAACAGTTATCGTTCATTGATGCATACAGGCAACAGTGTGGGGGTAAATTGGCATTCGGATATCCTGCACCGTTGGACTCCCGAAAACAGGCAAACCGATGTACCTATTCTTAACGGGGCTTCGGATGTTTCATTACAATCGACCCGCTATCTGATCGATGCGGGGTATCTTAACCTCAGTTTCGCCTCAGTAGGATATTCCCTACCTGTCAAACTATTAAAACAGAATAAATTTAAAGGGGTAAGGTTTTATATTTCGGGAAGTAATCTTCTTTTGAAAACCAAAAGACCTGGAATTGATCCGGTTCAGAACTTTGCAGGTAATTCATTGTACGAATACCCTCTGATGCAGAATATTAACCTGGGTATTAACATCAATTTATAATTTGTCGGCATTATGAAATTACAAAATCTGGCATTTCTCGTTTTGTTTTTTATAATCTGGTCCTTCTACAACGATTTTCTTTCA
>CAZMDP010000370.1:0-3541 GCA_964565015.1 uncultured Prolixibacteraceae bacterium
AATGTTGATCTCAAATTTGAGGCTGGTCGCAACGATGCAAAAGTAATTCTCGAAGTCAATCACAGGAGTGAATCGCAAAGGCTGAAAACTTTCGAAATACTCGAGCGGTATAAGGTATTGCTGGAAGAAGGATTTGAGGACGGCCTGATTTGGGATTTTTGTTATTTGCGCGAAGACAGCGGTCAAATGGTTTGCCGGATTTACACCATACAAACCGGGGTTGATTTCCACAAAAGGGCACAATGGCCCGAAATCTATAACTTTTTTATCGCCAATATGCTCAGGCTACAGCGTAATTTTCTGGAAATTAAAGATATGGTTAGGCACGAAATCCTGAATTACTTATCTGTGTAACTCCTGCTTTGACCTTGTACTGTTTTATTTCTTAACAAATGATACCTGCAACAAGGCATTTGCCCAATTTACAGATGTAATTTTACCTCCGTTTGAATCATCAAGAGAATAACTGGTTACATAGTTTTTAACGGGCGTGCCCGTAATTTCTGCCGTTATTCCGGATGAGGTTATCGAAACAGGAACATTATCAACCTGTATCGTAACTTTTTGAAAAACACCGGGTATATCAACATATGTTGTATGGTTCGACCCTTTAAAGGTTTTAAGTTTTTTTGATTGCGGGTCAATCTCGCCTTCAATCTTAACTTCAGTTTTGGTAATAATTCCGCCACTATTGAACTGATATATAAAATCGGTCGAAAATTTATTGGCCACCCAAGTGAGTGGTTTTACAACCAAACCCCCATACCAATTTGTAAAACCGCCAAACGAACTGATATTTGATTTACTGCTTCCTATTGTGTATTGCATAAAATCGCTGTTCGGATTAGCTGCTTTTAAGTGGACCATAACATACGAAAATGAAGCAGGTTGAAATTCTGCTGATTTAACGGTAATATCTCCGAAAGTTATTTCAGCCAGAATTTTTTCACTCTCATCAATTTTAACAACACCTTCAAATTTTCCATCTTTGGAATTTTCATCGCCGATTTTTTTTAAATCTTTCGCCCTAATGATATTTACTTTGCCATTATATTTTATTTCGCTTTTGTACTCATCATCAGTCTTATGGGTAACCGTTCCCTTGACCGTATCATTCGAAAATGATAATATTTCGACGGTTAGTTTTGGGATGAAAAGCCTGATTACATTTGCTCCTGCTTCAACAATCTGGGGTATCAGGACCGCGCCCTGGCTTGCGGCACAATCAAGGTCAACATATGGGTAGCCCCGCCATTCGACTAATTTGTAAAGGTATGTAAGGTCTTTGCACATTTTAACTTCGGTACCGCTTACCATTTTTTTGTAGGTGTATGTTGATGCATCGTAGGTACAGTCCTCCAGTTTAGGAAAACGGTAAGTTTTTTCGGGATGTATCTGTGGAATTACCGATTTCCCGCTTATTGTCTGGTTGGTGAAAAAATTTTCGTTGGTGTATTGGGCCATTTTAATAGCTATTGACTCAACGGTTCCGGCATTTCTGAAAAAATTCTTCAGGTCGCCATCAACCGGATTGCCTGCCCAGGAATTAATGTTGGCAACAAATTTCTCAAAACCCTCTTCGTAGGGGTCTGGTATTCCGAAAAATGACATTATGCCCGGGTCGAAAGATAAACCCGGATGGCTATCGTCGCGAACATGAGGTGGGCATCCCATATCTGCAATCATATGCAGGGTTTCGCCCAGGCATCTGTATGCTTTGGCCATATATTCATCCCGTTTTGAAGCATCGGATGTTTCCAGCGCTTTTTTAACAAAGTCAATCCCATTTGCCCAGTTATAGGTATGTTCGGGATGTGTTAATGCCCATTCAATATGGTCGATACGTGGATTGGAACCGAAACCGGTTTTTTGAACCAGATAATCAAGGTGGTCTTTCAGGTGGCGTTCTCCTTTTTTTTCGGTTGGGTCATAAAAGTGCCTGAAACTGGCATGAAGTTGAGGCTCATCGGCGCTGTACCCACCATGTATGACCCAATTCTTGAAATTGTTGGATTGCATACTTTCATTTACCGAAAACAAGCCTCCCGACGTAACCTGTGGCCCTTTAAAACCCAACGACCCATCAAATACAATAACATAATTCTTGAATTTGTCGATGGTAAATATTCCATCCAGAAATTTTTTGCCAAAACTTTCAATGATGGCCTGGTTGATGGTTTTGTGCACGGGATCGTGTCCGTATCCGGTGATCAGAATCACTGTTAATGAATAAACAATTATTCCAGCTATGAAGGAAAGAAGCCTTTTCATACCAAACTGATTTAAAATCTGACAATCTTCCAGGTTTTATCGCCGGTCATGGTAAAAGCTACAGTAAAGGTCTTATTGCCTTCGGTAAACTCATATTCGGCATATATGTCCGAATGTCCTTTTAATTTTCGGTTTTTAAAGGCATTGCCAATTGCCGTGAGTTTTTCAGGAGTTTGCGATTCGATCACATCTTTATAAATCTTTAATGCATCTTCGTGAAATACCGATTTAACATTTTCTGTTTTCCCCGAAAGAAAAGCTTCCTCTGTTTTTTGGGCATCTTTATTTACCTGGTTAAGGTCAATTTTAATCTGCTTCTCATTCCCGGAAAGAGGATCATCGTCTTTTTGGCACTTATAGCTTATATGTAGGGACATGGCTAACAAAATGCCACTTAAAAAGGGTAGCAAATACTTTCTGATTGTTTTCATTTTAGTAGGAATTAGAATGCCAAAATTATATTGAAATATTATTCGTTATTCTGACAACATAAAATATTTTAATTTTTGATTTATGGTTCCGTACTATTGATTTGCAGTTGTTTCAGTAATGCAATTTAACAACTGTTTTCAAATCATAAACATGTTGCATTTGGGAATTCGAAAATCACAAAAGTTAATTTTTATTCAAAGAGTTGATTAAGTCCCCCCATATAATCCGAAAGCCATCCTTCAACAATATTTTCGTATGCATCGTCGGGAATATTGGTATGGATAAGTTCAAGTGTAGTTCCTTTCCCTTTAGGGTGCAGTTTTATGGTTACTACCGAAGGTTCGTCCTGCTCGCCGAAGAACCATTCCTGAACAATGAGCTTATTTTTTGAGAACCCGATGTTACGGCCAGTGATGCTTCCATCCCACAGCGAAAATTCACTGCCGGGCTCTTCCGGCATGATGGCCGGCTCACCGGTCCATATTTCGAGCATAACAGGGTTTACCAGTGCATTATAAACATCTTCGGGGGTACCATTCAGGTTAAAATGTTTTTTAAAATGTTTCATAGGTCCTCTTTATTTAATCTCCCTTGCACGAAGCACCCTGCGGTTTATTTTATATGAGAACCCAATGGTTATAAACTCGCGCAGTTGCAGTTTGGGCTCCCTTATTTTTTGTCCATTTGCATCGAGGACAGGATTTCCATCTTTATCGAGCTTGTCGAACAATACTTTACGGTCGTAAATGGTATGAATCATTGTCCTTAGGCTGATATACTCGTTCAGCTGCATGCTGAAAAGGTTTTCCCAATCCATTTCAAAACGGTCAAAAGGCTC
>CAZMDP010000371.1:0-3518 GCA_964565015.1 uncultured Prolixibacteraceae bacterium
AGGGAGGACTCGATGCGGTATCGTTTCTGTACATCATTCACAGGCATCATGGCGATGTTGTTTCCCCTTCGAATCAGCTGTTTGAGCACGTTCCAAATTTGCGGCCTTTTATTGTGGGAATCAATGTTTTCGGTAAAAACACCAAAGAAAAGGCCGCCCTGTTTAACGAAGCCTTTGCCGGAAACCGTCCGGTTATGATTTTTCCATCGGGCGAAGTATCGAGAAAAACGAAAAAAGGCAACATTGAAGACCCCGAATGGCATAAAACATTTGTGTCAAAAGCCATCGAGTTTAAAAGGACAATTGTACCCGTCCATATCTCAGGTCGAAATTCCCGGTTTTTTTATTGCGTTGCCCGCATACGGAAAACATTAGGGATCAGGATGTACATCGAGACCATTCTCCTCCCGCGCGAAATGCTGAAACAAAAAGGATCAGAAATTACTATTACCGTAGGCAATCCTATTTCGTGGGAACAGTTGGATAAATCAAAATCACATTCCGAATGGGCAAAGGAGATAAAAAAGTATGTTTATTCGTTGAATGGCAATTAGTTAAAATTGCCTGATTGAGGTTGAAGGAATAACCACTTTTGCGTGATTTCTGGGTTTGCAATTATTATTAATTCCTGTGTATCTCATTTTAACAACATTATTATCCTTCTTTGCTTCGAAATGTTTTCCCATAATCCATAGCATAATTTATCTTAAAAATTGTTTATAATCGCGCCCTCCGGTAACCCATGCCAGGTTAAACCGGGCCATTTTGGCACCTCTTCCACTTTCATAGAACAGGTAGATCATTCCTTCGGAAGGGGTTCCTTTCCGGCCGGAAACCATCGATGAATAGGCAAACGGGCCTTCATCGACCAGCCGTTTTACCGGCCAGGTTTTTCCTCCGTCGAAGCTGGCCCAAACGGTTCCCCTTATGCGGCGCGAAGTGCGTTGTTCAAACGGAACATTTTCATTCTCAAAATCGGCAGGCACATCAATATTGCTGAACAGAAGGATATCATAACCCTCAACCGGCAAACGGACCAATCCGCCCATCAGTCCGTAATCGGTATGCTGGGCGCCATCGGGCAACTCATCGCTGACTGAAATATCTGTCCATGTGTGTCCGCCGTCATAACTGCGGCCAGTATATCGCATGCGCGGGTTTAGGCCGTCGGTTGAATGGTGCCTGCGCGAATTGTAGTAAATGGTTCCATCACTGAGTTCTTCCAATGCCGCCTCGCCGGTACCAAAAACCGGAAAAGGCGAACTTGCCTGCCAGGTCTTCCCGCCATCGTCGCTGTACATGGCATTGGTATAGTGCAGGTGCCAGAATTCCCTGTTGTTGCCGCCGGCGTACACACGTGTGGGGCGGATAAGCCGGCCTGCATATTTTCCCCATTTCAGGGTAATGCCCCGCTCGTTCATGTGCATCGACGGGATATTACCGTTTTCATCGGGGAGTATGGTTACCTCATCGGGTTGCCAGGTTTTGCCATGGTCTTTGCTGCGGTAAACATGCGCGGGGGCAGGTGGATGACCATCCTCCACAAAAACCAGAATATCGCCGCTCTTCTCATCAACGGTGGTTCCACCACCCTGAAATCCGGGGTTGGCTACCGTGATTTCAGGCCCCCACGTACTACCGCCGTCTTCGCTGCGCCGCACCCTGAAATTATTGCTGCCCCAGGTAGCCACAACCGTCCCATCGGCAGCTACCACCACATTCGGAAAGCGTTCATCATCGAATATCTGCTGAACTTCAAAAAACTCCTTTCCATCGTTCCAGAAAGGATTTTTATGTTGACTTATACAGGAAGAAATTATGACAAGAATGGCTATTAAACCAATAATCCGCGAACAATTATTCATAGGTTTTCATTTATCTTTGTAATAGTGCAATTTTTTGCAGGCAATAAAGATAAACAAAAATGAATTTTACCATCGACAAGCTTAAACATACCGGCTCCCGTAACTTCTTTCTGATGGCCGGGCCTTGTGCCATTGAGGGAGAAGAAATGGCATTAAGTATAGCAGAACAAATCGTGGGCATAACCGACAAATTGAAAATCCCCTATATATTCAAAGGCTCGTACAGGAAAGCCAACCGCTCGCGCCTCGATTCGTTTGCCGGAATTGGCGACGAAAAAGCATTGAAAATTCTGCGAAAAGTAGGCGAAACTTTTGATATTCCTGTGGTTACCGATTTTCATTCGGCAGCCGAAGCCGCCATGGCCGCCCAATATGTGGACGTATTACAGGTTCCGGCGTTTTTATGCCGGCAAACCGATATACTGGTGGCAGCAGCACAAACCGGCAAAGTGGTCAACATTAAAAAAGGACAGTTTTTATCGGCAGGCGCCATGCGGTTTGCTGTTGACAAAGTGCGCGAAAGCGGCAACAACCGGATTCTCCTTACCGAACGGGGCGTAACCTTTGGCTACCAGGATCTGCTGGTCGATTACCGGGGCATTCCCGAAATGCAGGCTACCGGTTGCCCGGTGGTGCTCGATATAACCCATTCGCTGCAGCAGCCCAATCAGGCCAGCGGCGTTACCGGCGGTAAACCACAGCTCATCGAAACCATTGCAAGGGCTGGCATAGCTGTGGGTGTTGACGGCCTTTTCATTGAAACGCACCCCGAGCCACACAAGGCATTATCGGATGGCGCAAATATGCTGCCCCTCAATCTATTGGAAGGATTACTTGAACGATTGGTAAAAATTCGTCAAACCATTATACAATTCTAACTATGCGTGAAAGACGTTCGTTTCTTAAAAAATTATCGGCCATCACCGCGTTGGCCATGGTAAACCCATTTGTAAAAAAAGCCGAAGCCAATGGCATAAAACTTACCGGGGCGCTGGTCCACCACGTTTTCTTCTGGCTGAAAGAACCCAACAATCCTGCCGTCAGAAAACAGTTCGAAAAAGCACTGAACGATTTGTTGAAAGTGGAAACCATCAAATTCAGTCATGTGGGCGTACCGGCTGGCACCGAAAGCCGCGATGTGGTTGACCACTCCTATACCTATTCATTGCTGACCTTTTTTGATTCGAAGGAGGGCCAGGATGCCTATCAGGTCGATCCCATCCATAAAAAGTTTGTGGAAGAAAACAGTCATTTGTGGAACAAAGTGGTGGTTTACGACTCTATAGACCAGAAATAACTCCTTAAAAAAATTACCTCCACTTCTTCTGGAAAATAAGATCGAAACCCGTTTTATTTCCCTGGCTGATGGCCTGAAGATAGAGCCATCTGAATATCTGATACTCAAGCGAAAGCTGATCGGGATAGGCAACTTTGCTCTTCTTGTCGAGCGAAAATTCGCGCGAATAACTCATAAATAAATTCCGCGTGAGGTATTTACCGATGGTAACACTGCCGGTTCCCCAATTGTCATCGCCTTCGATGTCGAACATATCGAGCCCTAATGAGGTTTGAAGCGCACCTTGCAACAATCCGGAAAGTTGTCCAAGGGCAAGGCCCCTGCCAATTTCAGCGGCATTCAGGTTGACCGACGAT
>CAZMDP010000372.1:0-1850 GCA_964565015.1 uncultured Prolixibacteraceae bacterium
GACGGCGATTTGAAAAGCTTCGGGACTGAGCAGCACCGTATCGATTGTTGTCCGAATTTCATAATGGGGCTTCGTGCTTACAATCCCGACCTTGCCCGAACGGGATAACTCATTCAGTTGTTCAAGGCCATGGATTACCTGCGGAAATGACAAATCGGACGATATCTTTATCCGCACCACATCCCCCTGACATGAAGCCATTGTCAAAGCCAGCCAGATTAAAAGGAAAGAATTCAAAAGTGTTTTTTTCATTGGATGATTCGTTAAAATGAATTAACCCTGATTTCAATGTCATTCACACCCGGTCCTAACCGCAAGGTTCCGAATAAGAGGTTGACCGGTTTGCCATTAATGGTTACCACATCCTGAGGAGAAAGGTCTGTGGCAAATTCGCCTGCCATATTGCCCGGCAACTCAATTGAGTATTGCAACAAGCGGTTATTCACCCGCCGGTATTCGCCTTTGATGGCCCCTCTGATGGTTGGTACCATAATCTAACTTTCTGTGAGGCTTGCCATTTGCGGGCGGATTGAAACTATGCCGTATCCGGGTGTTTGAGGCTGGATACCCCACAAATGCCGGGGTATAATGTTGGCGGGCACCGCTCCCCAGGCATGGTTCCAGTCGGAGTTGGGCTTGTATTTCATATCCCATGCCTCCATGGTAATGGTTGCGCCCACTTTAATCATGTTGTACCAACTCCGGTCGTGGGTAGCGGTCATCAGGCCGAGGCCATAAGCGGCATCACCGGCATTGTAAACGGCCTCCATCAGGTATTGCGCCCCGTAAACGCTGCAGGCCATTGCGCGCGATCTGATATGTTCCATTACGCTCGCTTTGTATTCATCGGGGACCATGCCTAAGGCCATCGGGAACATATTGGCATGTACCGATCCGTGGTCGGTGCCAATTCCGTCGGTATAGTGTCCTTTTTCACGGTTGTAAAGTTTTTCGTTGAACGTTTTTTTCACCCTGGCAGCACGGAAATTAAAATCGAGCATTTCCTCTGTTTTCCCAAGTAATCGGGCAAATTCGGACATTATTTCCATATTCCGGAAATAGAGTGCATTAATCACTGCATTCACCGGCCGAAAAACAAAACCATCATCTTCGCCCATCACACCGCCAAAACCGCCTTTCTGCGGCCAGTCCACAATATCGCGGATGCGCTGTGTGGTGTCAGCAAAGCCCAGTCTGGCCATAAATTCACCGGTCAGTTTTGGCGAATGTGTGCTGATGAGTCCTTCGTCGTATTCCAGTTCCATCAGGGTTTTGTGCTTCAGCGGTTCGTAATATTTTTCTATCAGTTCGGTGTTTCCGGTGTACATATAATCCTGCCAGAACATCAGCGCCACATGGAGTTGCCATTCGGTGGGCCAGGTGGGTTTTTCCATAAAGTACTCGATGGTGCGCCGGGCAATGGCGTACTCGTTGTCAACCGAATAATGACTAAGCTGGTTCAGGTAGGCATCGGCCTCGTAGGGAATCCTTTCCCGGTCGCCATCCACGTAATAACCGGCAAAAGTGGTTGCCTTTATAGAGTACTTACAAAGTTCCCACACCTGGTTCAGTATCGTATCGGAACTGGTAAAAAAGCTGGTATCATCCTCATAATAATCGAAATAAGCTACCTGTTTAACATCCGAACGGCTGAAACCTAACTCAGAGGAGCTGAAATGGGGCGCCAATTCAATTTCAACCGCCCTGAAAGGCATAATTACCGGAAAAGAATCGGGCAAGGCAACAGCCATTTCGTTGGTGTTTCGCTTATCCGGTGGCAATTCAATCCGGTATAATTCCTTTTCGGGAGTAATTTCCAGTTTCACCTGCTGGTATCGGATGTGGCCGCC
>CAZMDP010000372.1:1950-3512 GCA_964565015.1 uncultured Prolixibacteraceae bacterium
TCCTGGTCATATATCCTGACCTTCCAGTAGTAATCCGTGTTCGGCACTAAAGGGTTACCACCGTATGGCACATCAACCGACTGATTTCCATTTACACGGCCGCTGTTCCAAACATCGCCTATATTTTTGTCAATCAATTCCTTATCCGAAGAAACCAGAATCTGATAACCTCTTTGGAGAACGGCTTCATGGGGTACAAACCAGCTGAATTCGGGTGTAAGGTCGATAATTCGGGTAAACCTGGGGTCGCGTATGTACTCCACGGTCAACCCAGTTGGCACACCCGAAAGCGGATCGGCATATTCCTGTGTCAACCGGTCGGTTTTTTCGCGAAGTTTATCCAAAACCTGCCGGTGTTCAGGATTCCCCGCCAGATTATTGGCTTCCTGAGGGTCATTTTTGAGGTTGTAGAGTTCTTCCCATGATTTGTCGTTCACATATCTGAAGTATTTCCACTCGTTGGTGCGTACCCCTTCGCTGGGTGGTATGTTTTCGAATTCCCATAGATGTTCAATCAGAACGGTATCTCTTCCGATGCTTTGTTGCCGGCCTGAAACAATGGGCATAAGACTTTTCCCGTGCCAGCTTTCAGGTTGCTGCAAACCGGCCAGGTCGATAATGGTGGAAGGAATGTCGATGTTCAGGGCCATCAGGTCGCTGTCGCGGGCCTTTTTAACCCTCGGGTCGTAAATGATGAACGGTACACGCACCGAATGATCGTACATAAGCCATTTTCCGGCCAGCTGGCGTTCGCCAAGGAAATAGCCATTGTCGCCCATAAGAATGATCACCGTATTTTTATCCAATCCTTTCTCTTTCAGTTTATTCCTGATTTTGGCAATTTCGAGATCGATGTCATGAATCATCCGGTAATAGCCTTTCACACTGTGCTGGTATTTTTCAGAGGTATCGAAACGCCAGCCCCACCTGAGGCGGTTAAACCCGTCGCGTACGGGTTTGGGTTGTTGCAAAAAATATCTTTCTTCAGCCAATTCAGGGGCAGGCATTTGTATATCGCTGTAAAGATGGTCCGATTCCTTTGTCCAGAAATATTGTAGCGGGGCGGGATCGTGGGCATGTGGTGCACTGAAACTCAGCGAAAGGCAGAATGGCTGGTTTTTTGGGGCCCCATCAATAAAATCGAGCGCCTGCTTTCCGGTATATCGTGTCAGGTGAACGGTATCTTCCCCTATGGTTTTGTAAAAAAATCCGCGATGGTCGGTAAACCGGCCATTCCGGTCGTAGTCATCAAAAACATCGAAAAAGTCACTTGCCGGCGCATAGTTTACACCGAATTTTCCGAAAAATCCGGTATAATACCCTGCATTTCTGATCAGTGCAGGGTAAGATTCCTCCATATATTCGTGACGCAAGTCTCCGGTCTGAAAGGTGTATTTATGGGTACGTTCGTATAGCCCGGTTAAAATGCTTGCCCGGCTTGCCGAACAGATCGGCGTAGTAACCAAACCATTCCGGAAGTAGGTCCCATCTTTGGCCAGTTTATCCATTTCGGGGGTTTGAATAATTTTATTTCCGGCATAACCTAGGGCATCCCATCGCTG
>CAZMDP010000373.1:0-874 GCA_964565015.1 uncultured Prolixibacteraceae bacterium
GGGGTTAAGACAAGGTGTGTTTCTATCAGAATCTATTCGGTACTGCCGCGATAATTTCTTTATTTCGATTTTCATGTTCATAAGTCCCGTAAATTCCGGCTCGGATGCGAGATATTCGCAACGATAAAGCAACCGGATTTTTGTTCATTTTTCACCATTTAACAGCAAGTCAATTGATATACATTTGTTCACCATTTTTGGAGCATTGCTGTTTACCATAAGTAATGAACGGTTCGCTCAGGATAAACCTATAACATCTCGTATCCTATTATCTTAATAAGCACAAGGTTGAATTGTATCCTGTAAGCAGGCTCGAAAATTAATGTGACTTTTTAGGGTGCGCTAAACTGCTAAGGTGGTAGGTTCATTAAAGAATAGTTTTTTGTGCATTAAATCAATAGGGTTTTCAAAAGAATACAGTGGGAAAGGCGGCGCCTCACCATTTCGGCCTGCGAAGGAGATAAGCTCGGGCGAGCGGGTGCTGTTACAGGGAACCAATGTCCCGATTGAAAAGATTTTTTTCATGTTTCAATTAAGTATGGTTACGTGGTTCAGTGGCCGTTTTTCCGGTCGCTGAATTGCAAATTTTTGATCCGCAATCAAATATAAGTATAATCTTTATCCAAAACAAGTTTAATTTCTCCCAAAATGAAAATATTTTTCATTTTGAAACAGATTCTAATCATTCCTTAATTAGAACCATTGTAAATATTGGTATTTTTCGTTTTTAATCACAAATGATCAAATGAAGTTTTTTTTCGAACGCGTTTGAAAAATGGGAACTCTATTACATAAATTTTTGGCAAAACCCGATGAACAGTTCTGAATTACTTTATGAATTTCAGATGGATTCCCTTTTTAATCAGGCGGAATA
>CAZMDP010000373.1:884-3501 GCA_964565015.1 uncultured Prolixibacteraceae bacterium
TGCAATCTATCAATACTGGGATACATTGAAGCAAACAAAACCCAATGAAAAATTCTGAATCACTTTATAAATTTCAAACGGATTCCCTTGTTAATCAGGCAGAATAAATTGAAAAAATTGAAAAACAACCCCAATATATACTGGAATGCCCATCTGACAAACCATTCAAGCGAATTGAAAACCCTTAGCTTATGGGAATGTGAATTACAAAAATATTTAAAAGCAATACAAAATTATTTAACAGTTTATCCAACGGCTAACAGAACCAATTCAGCAGGAATTATCCTTAACAGCAAAACCATTATTCAAATTATGGGTATAACCATGAAAATGTTTCCAGTTTTAATTCAGGGTTGCCTTTTGTTCCTTTCAAGTTATGCATGGCGAATTCTACCGTTTCCACCCTCGTTGCAATGCCCAGTCGTCAATGTCGAAACTTCTGTTCAGCTGGTACAGTACATGTGTATCGCCAAACCAGGGCTGTACTATGCCCAGCACTATAAAATCGGCCAGCAATTGTTCGGCCTGACGGTAAGGAAGGCTGGCCTTGCGGGCAAATGCCGATACAGAAATAAACTGGTTGTTTTCGAGGTATTTCAACAGAAACTTTTCGGCATCGGTGACCTTAACCGTAATCCCCCTGAGGCTTTTCTGTTTGTTCCATACATCGATCATCACCTTACCGGCCAGCCGGTTCTCGTCGTTGTGGCGCACATAGGCCATCCATTTGCCATTATCGTCTTTGGCATAGTGGGGTTTCTGGCTGCTTGGCTCCACCATAACCTGCAAAACGGTTTTGCCCTCGAATTGCCATTGCCGGGTAGTGAAAGGCACGGGGGGATTGCTGTAAATACGGGCAGCCGATTCGACCATATAGTACTCTTCGTCGGACTGAACGCCAACGATATTCCCGTTGTCCTTTACCCCAATAAGCAAAGTACCCCCGTCGGTGTTGGCAAAAGCCACCAGCGACCGGGCTATTTTCCGCGAGTCGGTAATACAGAACTTGAAATCCTGTTTCTGATGTTCCCCCTCGCGGATCATTTGTATCAATCGGTTACCCGCTTTTTCACTTTTCATCAATTTAAGATTAACCGGCCGATGTCCAGGATGACATCTTACCGGATTTCGAATCGTAAAATTAACCTATAAAATCGGAATAATGTTTCATGCAGGCCAACAACTTATTTACGTTTACCGAATCAGCTAAGCGGATAAAATTGACAACTATTCGCAGTACAGCTCCATCTGGCAGGATTTACAATCGAATTCGAGCCTGAACTTCTGGTTTCCGTCAACCAGGTACAACGGTTCTTTCCAGACATGTTTCTGGTGTGCAGCCTCGCGCGGACAATAGCCCAACTGGTATTTCAGGCAATGTTTCATGGTCATCAGTTTTTTTCCTTTGTAATTGCCGGTTACCTCAGGGGCCAGTTCAATCTGGTCAACTCCATGAACCCGGTAGAAATCAGCCGCCAGGTGGTTTGCCACATTTTCGGTAAAAAACAGTGTTTTTGCCGGATAAACAGGAGCCTTATTATGTTGAAACACCTTGTTCTTTGTCGGATTGGCCAACCGGTGTTCCATAAATCCGGTCAAAAACTGCCTCCTGATCTGGTTTAACTCCGCAACCGGAAGGAATACCGGAGCATCCCAGACAAAAGTAACCTCCGTCACTTCAAAGGGGGTTTCGCCCGATTTCGAAAGTTGGGCAACAAACATTTCCTTTGCTTTTTCGGGTTTCTGCGCAAGTTGCCATTCCGTTCCGAAACTTCTTTGGTAACGTTTCCCATCCTCATCCTCACCCTGAATGATCAGGTTATTTCCAACGATCCCCACCCTTATGCTTAATGCTATTTTACGGTTTGTGCGGCTATTCTTCAGCATTTCGTTGTACACATGGTCATAATTCCTGTAAAGTGGCGTACCAGCGGGCAGGTCGATGGCCGATGCAAGGGAAATCCTGTTTCCATCGGCTGTATTGACTTTTACCCCTGCCAATTTGCCGTTATTGTCAAAGAATGTAAGGCCGTCGTTGTTGTTGAGCCCGACAACCAGGTCTGCAATAAGGCTATTTCCTGTACACCTGACCACTTTTCCAACATATTCGCCCGATGATTTGGGTGTTTCGAAATTCACCATGCCAGGGTTGCGGCCGTTGAGGAAATAGTTTCCGGTTCCGCGCGAGAAAGTTTTGGCCGGATTGGGATCAAAATCGAAATATACCTTTCCCGATGATGCTTTCCTGAAATCATGGCTTCCTTCGAGGAGGGTATCAAGTCGTTTTCTGTAGTATGCCGTTATGTTTTTCAGGTAATTGTCATCTTTCAGTCGTCCTTCGATCTTAAAACTGGTAATGCCCGCATTGGCCAGATGGCTCAGATGGTCAGAAAGGTTCAGGTCTTTCAGCGAGAGCAGGTGCTTTTGTTTTTCGATGATGATTCCGTTGGCGTCAACCAGGTCGTAAGCCTTACGACAGGGTTGCGCACACACGCCCCGGTTTCCGCTGCGCCCTCCCTGCGAAGCGCTCATATAACATTGTCCGCTGAAACTGACACAGAGGGCACCATATACGAAAAATTCCAGCTCGGCCGAAGTAACTTCGCGGATAGCTCTA
>CAZMDP010000374.1:0-3497 GCA_964565015.1 uncultured Prolixibacteraceae bacterium
ATTTCATTACCAGCTTTGCACCTAAACCGTCAGGATCGGGTGCAGTCATGTGGTAAGCGTCGGCCGACATACCACCTCCTACAATTTCTGCATAAATTTTTGCGCCCCTGTTCAAAGCATGCCCTAACTCTTCAACAATTAAAGCGCCAGCCCCTTCACCCATAACAAAGCCATCACGGTCTTTATCGAAAGGCCGTGAGGCCGTAGCTGGGTCATCATTTCTGGTTGAAAGTGCCCTCATGGAATTAAATCCGGCCAATGCTGCTTCGTTGACCCCGGCTTCAGAACCACCGGTAATCATTAATTCGACTTGTCCTAACCTTACTTTGTTAAAGGCCTCAATAATTGCATGAGAAGCAGAAGCACAGGCAGTAACCGTTGTATAATTAGGCCCCCTGAAACCATATTTTATCGACAAAAGCCCCCCCGCAATGTTGGCAATCATTTTAGGGATAAAGAATGGCGAGAACTGCGGCCTTTCCGGTTTGTATGCCTGGACCTCTTCAAAAAAGGTCTGAAGGCCTCCAATACCCGATCCCCAGATGATCCCTGCACGGTCTTTATTAATGGTTTCGAGGTTGATACCCGAATCTTCAATTGCCTGAATGGCGGCCCCAAAAGCGAATTGTGTGTATAAATCGTGTTTACGGGCTTCTTTTCTGTCCAGGTACAATCCCGGATCGAAATTTCTTACCTCACAGGCAAATTTGGTTTTGTGATTACTGGTATCAAATTTTGTTATCGGCGCGGCCCCACTAACACCTTTTACCAGGTTGTTCCAATATTCTTCAATTGAGTTTCCTAAAGGAGTTATTGCACCTAAACCGGTAACTACTACCCGCTTCAATTCCATAAATGATAGTTCTGCGATTATTTGTTCTTGATGGCTTCTTCGATGTGCTGAATGGCCTCACCAACGGTAGAGATTTTTTCAGCCTGATCATCCGGAATTGCAAGATCAAATTCTTTTTCAAATTCCATGATCAATTCAACAGTATCCAATGAATCTGCACCAAGATCGTTGGTGAAAGATGCTTCGTTGGTTACTTCACTCTCATCGACGCCCAATTTGTCAACGATGATTGCTTTTACTTTTGATGCAATATCAGACATAGCTAAAATTTTAAGTTATTACTAAAATGGTTATTTAAAAAATCGGTGCAAAGTAATAAATTTACAAACTATATTTCAAAGAAAAGGGATAAAAAAAAGTTGGCAGCATCAATTTGTTAAGCCATGTAATTGCCTTTATTTGAACTTTTTATTCTAATATTCAATATCATTAATTGTTTGAAAATGGAGGTTAAACGAATCGCAATTTTTGCATCGGGATCGGGTTCCAATGCGCAAAAAATATTTGAATATTTTGCTGATAACAAATTAATTAAGGTTGATTGCCTGTTGTCGAACAACCCAAATGCCTTTGCCCTTGAAAGGGCAAAAAAATCAGGTATCGATACCCTGGTTTTTACCCGGAAACAGTTTTATGAATCTTTTTTTGTTGAAAATTTTCTCGATGAACGAAAAATTAACCTTGTAGTTTTAGCAGGTTTTTTATGGCTGGTACCTGAAAAAATGGTACGAAAATTTAAAATAATCAATATCCATCCTGCCCTTCTTCCGGCTTATGGCGGTAAAAATATGTATGGGATGAAGGTACACCAGGCAGTGATAGACAATAAAGAAACGCATTCAGGGATTACCATTCATTATGTGAATGAAAAATATGACGAAGGAACAATAATCTTTCAGGCTAAATGTGACATTCAAGAAACCGACACACCCGAATCGCTTGCTGAAAAAATTCACGTGCTCGAACACAAGTATTTTCCCGAAGTAATAGAAAGAATACTTCTGGAAGATTACCCTGAATTATAAAAGGTAATTTCAATAATAACCATTCACCGGAACATGTTACTGATGAATAATTACATCTTAAATTACTATATCGCACAATTTTATGAGCATGATGTTAAATATTGTTAAGAATCTATAAATCAGGGTTCTTAAAGCTATATTTGCGGCATGAGTAAGAAGAAACTGGTAACATTAATAATTCTAATGGGCCTCGTATTAACAGGCCTGATACTGGTTCAGACAAACAGTATTAAAAAAGCCGCTGAAATAAGGGAAGAACAGTTTGACCAGGCGGTAAGGCAAATGTTATCTTCAGTCATCAGGAAATTGGAAGAGCATGAGGTTGCTATGCTCATTGAGGAGGAATTGCAAAAGGCGAATCAACATTCATCAGGATTTGCTGAAAATGATTTCTGGAATAGTCTCCTGCCACATGGTTTTGGAGGTGGCAATCTTGCATTGTCGTTCAGTTTTTCGAGAAATACTCAAGGATATCAGGAAAAAATTGATATAGAATTTTCAGATACTACCTATTCTTTCGGAAAATCATCAAGAGGATTGCCCGGGCAATTTCCTTCGGGGTTCGATTATCTTCATAATTACAACCTCAGGCAAAAAAATGCACTTGAAAGGCAATTGAAGGAGAATATACAATTGATACATAAGCTATTCTTCAGAAACCTGCCCATCGAAGAAAGATTGGATGTTGATTTCCTCGAAAAAACGCTAAAAGATGAGTTAAAAGTACAGGGAATTAACCTCGATTTCAAGTTTGCAGTTAAAAGTTATTGGAGGGGGCAGGAAAAACTTATTGCCGGAAGCCCCGATTTTAAAACTTCGAAACGGGTAAAAGAATACGGACACCCGCTTTTCCCTAACGACTATGAAAGCCGCAATGCAAATTATTTGGTAATTTACTTTCCTAAACGTACCGGATATCTGTTAAACCTTACAGGGTTGATGGTAATACCAACATTTGTACTAACCGGTTTGCTCATAGCAATTTTTGCTTATACCATTTTTATCATTTTCAGACAGAAAAAACTGTCGCAAATAAAAAATGATTTCATAAACAACATGACCCATGAACTGAAAACGCCCATATCGACCATTTCGCTTGCCAGTCAGATGCTTCAGGATGGAAGTATTTCAACAACACCCAAAACCATCGAGCATATATCCAATGTCATCAACCAGGAGAGCAAAAGGTTGAGTTTTCAGGTGGAGAAAGTTCTGCAAATGGCTATATTTAATGAAGGGCGTTTAAAGTTGAAATTTCGCGATATTGAACTGAATGAATTGGTGAGGGGTGTTATCGGAAGTTTCGAGATCAGGGTAAACAACAAAAATGGTGAACTTATTTCAAATCTTAATGCCACTGAAGATATTATCAGGGGTGACGAAGTTCATATTACCAATGTTGTTTTTAACCTGCTCGATAATGCAGTTAAATATAGTAATAATGTTCCCGAAATTACGGTTGAAACCGAATCAAGAAAGGAGTCGGTAGTTTTATCGGTATCCGATAAAGGGATCGGGATTGCCAAAGAACACCAAAGCCAGATATTTGAAAGGTTTTACAGGGTCCCTACCGGAAACGTTCATAATGTAAAGGATATCGGTTTAGGTCTAAGATATGT
>CAZMDP010000375.1:0-3497 GCA_964565015.1 uncultured Prolixibacteraceae bacterium
GATCGCTCGAATGGTCGCCCAACCAGGAAGGGCTCTTGTGGTTTTTAAAAAATTGCTGGCCAGAGGTTCGTCAGCGTTATCCTGGTTTGAGGTTCTACATTGCAGGACGCAATGCCCCTTCGTGGCTGATCCGGAAATTTAATTTGCCCGGGGTGGAATATTTGGGCGAAGTTGACGATGCCTACAATTTCATGGATTCAAAAGCGGTTATGGTTGTTCCTTTATTGTCGGGTAGTGGCATGCGGGTTAAAATTATTGAAGCTATGGCCATGGGCAAAGCAATTGTTTCAACTTCGATAGGTGCAGAAGGGATAGGTGTGGAGGATGGCAAAAATATCCTTATTGCAAATGAACCGAAATCGTTTATCGAAGCTATTGAAAAGCTGATTTCGAATAAACAATTATCTGAAAGCCTTGGCAAGGAATCGCGATTTTTTATTCAGGAAAATTTTGACCATCTTACATTGGCTAAAAAGCTTACCTTTTTTTACCAAAACAACCTGAAATGATAGCATATATTCTATTTTGGCTGATGCTGGTTACGCTTTTTTACACCTATGCCGGCTACGGAATGTTGTTATATTTGCTGGTTTGGTTAAAAAAACTTTTATTCTCCAAACCGAAAACGATGGATAAGGTGGACTACGAACCCCGGGTTTGTTTGTTTGTAACTGCGTACAATGAAAAAGATTACATAAGTCAGAAAGTTGCCAATTCTTTTGCTTTGGATTATCCTAAAGATAAAATACAATATCTATGGGTTACCGATGGATCGGATGACGGAACCCCCGACCTGCTGAAAAATTACCCCGAAATTGAAGTATATCACCAGCCCGAGCGCAGGGGAAAGATTAATGCCATGAACAGGGGTATGCAATTCGTTTCAGCGCCCATCGTAATATATTCGGATGCCAATACCCGGTTGAGCAAAAACACCATCAGGGAGATGGTTGCCTGTTTCGCCGATCCAAAAGTGGGCTGTGTAGCCGGTGAAAAAAGGATTGTGGAGAGCGAACTTGAAAATGCCTCGGCTGCAGGCGAGGGACTGTACTGGAAGATTGAGTCGAAAATCAAAAAACTTGATGCGGAATTAAATTCGGCGGTAGGTGGCGTTGGCGAGCTGTTTGCCATACGTACCGAACTTTTCGAACCGGTTGATAACGATACCATTCTTGATGATTTTATAATATCGATGAAAATAGCCAGGAAAGGTTACCGTATTGCCTACACCCCGAATGCCTATGCCGAAGAAACTGCTTCGTTGAATGTAAAGGAAGAATTGAAACGAAAGATCAGGATAGCAGCCGGCGGACTTCAGGCTATGGTGAGGTTGCCCTGGTTGTTGAATATATTCCGATATGGATGGTTGAGTTGGCAATATTTTTCGCATAAGGTTCTCCGCTGGTCGATAGCACCAGTATTCCTATTTTTGTTTTACCCCCTGAACATCTGGATGGTATTTTCAGGCCAGCCAGGGGAAACCCCTTCTTTTGTGCTGTATATGTTTATATTCCAGACCATTTGTTATGTTTTGGCATTTGCGGGTTGGATACTCGAACACAAAAAACTTCGTATAAAGTTATTTTTTGCGCCTTATTATTTCGTAGCCATTAATTATGCTTCGGTTGCAGGATTTGTAAGGTTTTTTAGGAAAGCACAGAAAGTTACCTGGGAAAAATCAAAACGAGCCTGAAGTGTTAGTTCTTCCTGCTCTTTCGGATTGCATATTATCAGGTAAATTGAGATAAATTTTAACTAATTTTGCGCCGCAAAAACGTAAAAATCGACATGTCAGAATTCAGAATAAATACCATCCCTGAAGCCATAGAGGCCATTAAAAATGGCGAGCTGATTATCGTGGTCGATGATGAAGACCGCGAGAATGAGGGCGATTTTATTGCGGCTTCGGAGCTGATAACTCCTGAGAAAATCAATTTTATGGCCACACACGGACGTGGCTTAATCTGTGTTTCATTAACCGAAAAACGTTGCGAGGAACTTGAACTTGAAATGATGGTGGGTCGAAATACCTCGTCTCACGAAACTCCTTTTACCGTTTCTGTTGATGGAAAACACCCGCAGGTAGCAACCGGAATTTCGGCTTCCGACCGTGCCATCACCATAAAAATGCTGGTTGACGAAAAAACCCGTCCCGAAGACCTGGGCCGTCCGGGTCATGTTTTTCCGTTGAAAGCAAAAAACAGGGGAGTATTGCGCAGGGCGGGCCATACCGAAGCCGCTGTTGATTTGGCACGGTTGGCCGGGTTATACCCTTCGGGGGTACTTGTCGAGGTAATGAATGAGGATGGTTCGATGGCTCGTTTGCCCGACCTGGCAAAACTGGCCGAAAAACACAATCTGAAACTTATTACCATTAAAGATCTTATTGCATATCGCCTGAAGACCGAAAGCCTGATCAAACAAGGCGAAGAAGTTCATTTACCCACCCGTTACGGCGATTTCAGGATAATCCCTTTTTTGCAGAAAAGCAATAACAAGGAGCACGTTGCACTGGTTAAAGGTACCTGGCAACCCGGTGAGGCTATTCCGGTCAGGGTGCATTCATCGTGTATGACCGGAGATATTTTCGGTTCGTTGCGTTGCGAATGCGGCGACCAGTTGCACCATGCCATGGAGATTATCGAGAAAGAGGGTAGGGGCGTAATTGTTTACATGCTGCAGGAAGGTCGGGGAATTGGTTTAATCAATAAAATTGCCGCATACAAGCTCCAGGAAGAAGGCCTCGACACGGTTGATGCAAACCTTCATTTAGGGTTTAAGGCCGATGAACGCGATTACGGTGTGGGCGCCCAGATTTTGCGTAATCTTGGTGTTACCAAAATGATCCTGTTGACCAATAATCCTGTAAAGCGTGTCGGGCTCGAAGCGTATGGCCTCGAAGTTGTTAAGGTGCTGCCACTCGAAATCAGGCCAAACAAATTCAACGCACGGTACCTGAAAACGAAACGCGACCGCATGGGTCACTTACTTCATAATCTTCCGATCGATGAAAAATCGGGAGAAAAGTAACATACCCGATATTTTATTTCCACGCAATATGGCAATTGTGCTGACAGCTTAATGTTCTTAAAATGGCATACTGGAATCCCGATTACGACGATATCAGCTACGGAGGCGACAACCTTAAAGAGGGGGTCGATTTTTACCTCGACCCGGGCGGCTTCAGGGTTATGACCGAAGCGTACCTGCGCCGGCGTGGTTATTGTTGTGCCAATGGATGCCGCCATTGTCCGTATTGGCCAAAGGCCCAGAAGGGGAACACTGTTTTGAGGAAACCATAGTGTCAGTTTAAACATTCCTTCATTAATCTTGTTTCTTGATGTAAATTTTAAAAAATTTCGGAATGAAGAACATTTTAATCGCATTAACAAGTTTTTTGGGTGGCATACTGTTTATCGTACTTGTTGGTGCCACTGTGGTCAGCGACCAACTGTTTCTGGTTGATGAAAGCCGTTATGGATTAAACGAAACCATCG
>CAZMDP010000376.1:0-3496 GCA_964565015.1 uncultured Prolixibacteraceae bacterium
GGTACGGTTTGGGAACCTCAATCCGAAGAAAAAGAAGTGTTCAACGGCCGCTGTCGTAAAACCGGTGAGGTAAAATGGACCGGCACTCGGGTTGACCTTATTTTCGGTTCGAATTCGGAACTGCGTGCCCAGGCCGAAGTGTATGCCTGTGCCGACTCGAAGGATAAGTTCGTTAACGATTTCGTAAAAGCCTGGACAAAGGTGATGAACCTCGACAGGTTTGATCTGCATTGATTTGAATTATCAGACCCCGGCATGGGTCAAGCTGATAGGATCAGAATTATATAGAGGTGGCCAACCGAAAAAGGGCCACCTCTTTATCATTTTACTCAGCCATCTTTACGCAC
Source organism: uncultured Prolixibacteraceae bacterium (assembly GCA_964565015.1). Lineage (GTDB taxonomy): Bacteria > Bacteroidota > Bacteroidia > Bacteroidales > Prolixibacteraceae > UBA1413. Next base: position 348 of record CAZMDP010000376.1, read on the forward strand.
AGCATCCGGCTCTGGTCGCGGATAAGAAGCTTTCCTCCGGCCAGGGCAATGGGCGCCCAGTTCATAGTGCCAAACCTTGCACTCATTCCTTCACCGGCAGCCTGTTCGGTAAGAAGTTCCGACGAAGCAAGCGGTTTAAAACCTGACGGGTCGGGTTCGATAAGATAGAGTTTCTTTGCTCCGTCGGTTGCAAGTATCAAACCATCGACCAGGATCATGCTCCCTTTGTTAAAATCGGGATTGCGCCTCGTTTTCCATTTTATTTCACCATCCATACTCATGCAAACCAGCCCTTCGCGGCGGTTATTGGTTCCGTATTGTGCATAAAAATATCCATTATGAAGAATTGGAGGCTTGGTTTGGTCTCCGAATTCAACCGTTTTGAAAAGTTCTTTCGCAGTATAACTTCCATCTGCATTATTTTCAATCTGTATCATCAGCGCACCGTATTCATATCCGCCGACTACCAGAATTTTGTTGTTGCCTGCATCAACAGCAGGAGGTACCGAAATATGACATTCCCACCCTGAGAAATTCCAGAGAATTTTGCCTGTGAGTGGGTCTATTCCCGTAATATTCCCGGGAGTTTTGGGCAATTCGGGCCGCCCGACAGGGTTGGTCGACGATGTTACCATTACAATATGATCTGCTCCATCTATTTTTACTACCGTTGGACTTACATAGGTTTCGTTGCCCAGATTAGGGGTTTTCCATACTACATCGCCAGTAAGCTTGTTATAGGCAACCACCCCCGCATCGGGAGCCATCGAGGCAACGATCAGCAAATTGCCATAAATAAGCGGGCACTGCGAAATGGCCCATATCGGGAAATTTCCGCGGCCTCCAAATCCGCCCCGTCCACCGGCCGATTCATCAATGGGATCGTTTCCGGGATCGCCGCCAAAATCGGTCCATATATTTTTGTTCCAAACCGGTTTTTGAGTGTTGATATCGATACAATATAAATCGCCGTAAGGACCAACAGAAAAAATATGATTCCTGTCGATGGCCGGAACACTGCGGGAGCCGGGAAACATCACCGAACCCGGTGCATCGTAGCTGAATTTCCATAGTTCTTTACCGGTTGCAAGGTCAAAACAGCGTAAAATATCGCCTGTGCTGTCGTCTCGGTCGAGCAGGTAAACTTTGTTATCTTTAACCACCGGGCCGCCATAGCCTATCCCTACATTGACACTCCAGAGAACTTCAGGGCCACTTTCGGGCCATGAACGCAGGATACCTCTTTCGGGCGAGGTACTGTTCCTTTCGGGACCTAAAAACTGGGGCCAGTCCTGAGCGTTCAGATTACTCATGATTGTAATCAGAACAAAGCCAGCTATAAAAAGCATTTTACTGTTCATATCGATCATTTTTGTAAACGAAAAAAGTGTTTTTAATTTATTTTACATAACATAAATTCCACAATTGTCATTTTCTGTTTTCGAGAACTTCATTTAAAACTGCCTGGGCAGCTTTAGCTTCTTTTTTACCGATGGTTTTTTTGATGATACCCGTAAACTCGTTCAACTGTCGGGGCGTATAACCTACATTCAGACAGATATTTAAATGCGAACGCAACATAGGCTCTGCCCCACCGATGCTGCTAATCACCGAAATGGTAACCAGTTGCCTTTCGGCAAAAGTTAAAATATCCCTTTCGAAAATGGAAGCAAACAAATGCTCTTTCAGGAAAATTTCAATGATGGGTGCAAAAGCTGCATATCCGGTTAGCGGGCCGTCCTGTGGCACCCCGGTAAGTTTTTCCAGATTGGCTTTACCCCGTTCATATTTGGTGAGCCCGTCGTTAACCGGCGAAGCTTCGGCTCCCAATTCATCAGTTATACCTTTGGCTTTGCGTTCATCGAGCACTTGCATAAACGTTTGCAATCCTCTTATGCTGCGCGGAAATCCGCAATAGGCGTACAGATGCACCAAAACTTCTTTAATCTGATTGATGGTTAATCCTGCATCTAATCCGTTGTTCAGGGCAGGTTTCAGGTTTTGAAGATCTCCTTTTGCCGTAAATGCTGCAATCGGGATAATCGTTTGTTGCTTTTCCGTTAATGATTTGGCGGGTTCGGCCATGTTTTTTGCAAAAAGGCTTAAGGTTATGCAACAAAAAACCGTCAAAAGCACAATCGGTTTTTTTTCTGATCTATTCATATTTTACCCTCCATTTTTTCAATTTACCCTTAGATACCATTGGGCTGTAATCTATCACCCATATTCACTGCCTTTTCAATTACATCGAGCCGGGCTTTACGTGGGTCAGATTTTCCAACAGGTTTTCCATCGGGTTGAATATTGAGAATTTTGTTTGTTTTCGGGCTGTAAACGGGCCATTCAGGAAGTCCGTTTCCGTTTGGATTGCCTGTTTTTGCAAAGTTTACCCAATAAGCATTCATCATACGGGCTACCTCTTTGTCCTCAGGTGAAGGTGTTGAACCGGGGCGTTCGTTAAGATTATCGAATACAAAAGATATATCGGTGCCATGCCCGGGCCCATACCGCATCCGTTCCTTCATGGCAGCTGGAACATACGAAAAAAGAAAAATATAGGCAGGGCTACCTGTGGCGGTAACCGTATTTGCAACAAACCGCGCGGGTTCACCCCAAACTTTGTCGGTGTTAAACAGGGTGATTACTTCGTTAAAATCTTTATCCCCTTTAGGATCGTATGCAGTTTTTGCCTCACTCTCAAGTTCCCCGAACAGGGAAAACAATTCTTCTTTTGAACTGCTCAAATTAACAAAGCTTCCACCAATTTCGGCGCTGCAATTCCCAATCATGAGTGGAACCCGCGCTTGCCGACCAGCTTTGTAGGCACTCTCCGCAGTTTCTGTTACAAATTTGCCGTCCAAAACAGGGCCCGAATAGATGCGCGGACCGCCCTGACCATCGTTTTCCTGTCCGCCATCAACAATTTCTTCCACTTTCAAAGCACGCAGTTTGGCCAGCGCAGCGGCATCCGTTCCTTCAATCCCGTGTTTGCGTGCGAAATTGATACCAATGGTTTCTGCTGAAACAGGATAGTACGGGCTTGCATTCTCTTTGTTGATAGGCCTGCCGGTTAAAACACCATCACGACCGCCTCCGGAATGACTGATTGCTTTATGGAAAAGTCCTTTTGCACCAGGAATGGTCATGAG
>CAZMDP010000377.1:0-3496 GCA_964565015.1 uncultured Prolixibacteraceae bacterium
CGATAATCCACTGCCATCATCGAGAAAAACAGGATCAGGGGTTATATTATCTTTCAGGAAACCGGTTATAATTTTCATTCCATGGCTATGATGCCCGAAACCTTGCTGTTGGTATGCCAGTTGCATCACCAATGATTCGGCTATCAGGTTCACACTTTCATAATTAAGTACCGAACAAATTTTGGCTAAAGGTGGTGAATAGAACTTTTTAATTGTATTAAACTCAAACCCATTCCCGACCACCAGAACATTTCCCTGTACACTTATTCCAGCAAGGATGAGTTTATTCTTAAGCACTTCCCCGAAAATATTTTCAGGTCCGGGCATCGAGGCTTTAACTTCAAAACTATTGCGGTTGGCAGGTATGGTTCCACGGATAATCCGTTTTGTGTCCCATGGACTTGCAAAAACATAGGCCAGGTCGCGGTTTATTTCCGATGAAAGGACTTCGTTTATCCAATCGACTTCGGGTATTTCGGGCCTGACTGAAACAATTTGTGTAGGCATTCCGGCTTGTTTAGGAGAATTAAAGTAAAGCTTTACGGTATTATCGTAAATGTTTAATGCTGAAGGGCCTGTACCATAATAATTACCCAAATCTTCCCACATCCAGGTACCCGGGAGCGCCCATTTCTGAAAACCGGAAATATCCAAAACGATATCTCCTCTTACCTGATAAATCCCTGCTGTTTTCAATGCCTTAACCCAGTCTTCAAAGAGTGAATCAACGGGATAATCTTTGTCGAACCATGCCGAGCCTAAAGTAGGGTCTCCCCCTCCCTTTATAACCAGACTTCCGTTTAATGTGCCGGTATTTTTATCGATTGCACCAGAATATCCCAATACTGTTTCGAAACGAAAACCAGGTTCAAGTATATGCAGTGCAACACCCGAAGTGATTAGTTTAGCGGTTGAAGCGGGCGCCAACAACATTTCGGGGTTATGTGCAACGATGTATTTCCCGGTACGAACATCGGAAACTACAATGCCTACCGATGCTCCCTTTATTGCTTTTTGTTCCAGAAAATCGTTAACCATACGGTCCGATTTCTGGCCAGAAATCATTTTGGAAATCAGAATTAAAAAAGAGATGATTAAAATGCGTAACTTCATATCCGTTTATCAGTTATTAAAAAATGAGCATTGAAATGTAATAAACATGTCTTGTGATATACCAAGAACGCAAAAAATGCTTTAAATTGCAGCGAAATTAACCATAAAATCGAATGCTTAAGAGTTTACTTTTAGTCGGTTCGGGAGGATTTATTGGCAGTGCCCTGCGTTACCTGGTGCAGGTGAATGCAGAAAAAATCCTGAACAGTACTTTCCCATTGGGTACTATGATTGTGAATATTACCGGGAGTTTTGTGATCGGTGTTGTTTATGCCTTTGCTGAGAAAGGCAACCTTATGAGCCCCGAATGGAGAATTTTTCTCGCGGTAGGGATTTGTGGAGGTTTTACCACTTTTTCAACATTCACCATGGATAATCTGAACCTTATGAAAGATAATTCGCTCATACAATTACTCTTTTATACGGGAGGATCGCTTTTCATCGGAATATTGGCGGTTTATCTCGGTATTTTAATAACCCGTTCAATAATTTAATCAAATCATTATGAATATTGAAGGAAAGGCCAATATCCTGAAAGTATATATTGGCGAATCGGACCGGGTGAATGGGCGCCCCCTTTATGAAGAAATCGTATTTGAAGCCCGTAGGGCCGGACTTGCAGGTGCTACGGTTACCAAAGGGCTTCTCTCATTTGGGGCAAGCCATTCTATCCATACTATGAAAATATTTGCCCTTTCGAGCGATTTGCCCATGGTTGTTGAAATTATTGACAATCATGATAATATAGAGCGGTTTCTTCCAGTTTTGTATGGTTTGATGGATGAAAGTAAAAAAGGGGGCCTTGTTACCATACAACCAATAGATGTGCTTCGGTACAAAAAAGGACAGAAGTACAACTGAATTAATATAATATGAATTCTACGATATACTTGTTATTCGGAAAAATGAGGTTCAGGACAATTTATTATCTTTGGTTCGGTTTTTAAAAAAGTAAAAAGCTATCAACAACTATTCAAAATAATATTAACTAAAAAAATAGACAACATGTTAATTAGCAATGTATTAGGAAGGGAGATACTCGATTCGCGCGGTAATCCCACCATCGAAGTTGAAGTTATGCTTGAATGTGGTGCCATAGGACGTGCAGCAGTGCCATCGGGTGCATCAACCGGTGAAAACGAGGCACTCGAACTTCGTGATGGCGATAAAGGCCGCTACCTTGGAAAAGGCGTTCTGAAAGCCGTTGAAAATGTGAATGGGGTTATCGCTAAAGAGATTATCGGTATGTCGGCCATGGATCAGGTAGCTATCGACAAAAAACTTCTTGCCCTTGATGGTACCAAAACAAAATCGAAACTTGGCGCCAATGCCATGCTTGGCGTTTCTCTTGCCGTTGCAAAAGCCGCTGCTAATTGCCTCGAAATGCCATTATACCGTTATATTGGCGGAACCAATGCAAAAACATTACCGGTTCCTATGATGAACATCATCAATGGTGGTAGCCACTCCGACGCTCCTATTGCTTTCCAGGAATTTATGATACGACCGATTGGAGCTCCTTCTTTCCGCGAAGGCCTACGTATGGGTGCCGAAGTATTCCACCACCTCAAAAAAGTGCTTCACAACCGTGGCCTCAGCACTGCTGTTGGCGACGAGGGTGGTTTTGCTCCTGCCCTGAAAGGCACCGAAGATGCGCTGAACAGCATTATCGAAGCCATTAAAAATGCCGGCTACAAGCCAGGCCGTGCCGATGAAGGTGGCGACATTTCAATAGCGCTCGATTGTGCCGCTTCTGAATTTTATGTAGATGGCGTTTACGACTACTCAAAATTTGAAGGACCAAACGGAGCAAAAAGGACCGCTTCGGAACAGGTTAAATTCCTTGCAGAACTGGTTGAGAAATTCCCCATCGACTCGATTGAAGATGGCATGTGCGAATCGGACTGGGACGGTTGGGTTGAACTGACCAAAGCTTTGGGCGATAAAATCCAGCTGGTTGGCGACGACAACTTTGTAACCAATATCGAATACCTCAAAAAAGGAATCGAAATGGGTGCTTGTAACTCCATCCTGATCAAGGTAAACCAAATTGGCACATTGACCGAAACCATCGATGCAATTGAAATGGCACACCGCGCAGGTTATACTTCGGTTACTTCGCACCGTTCGGGCGAAACCGAAGACTCCACCATTGCCGACATTGCCGTAGCTTTGAATTGCGGCCAGATTAAAACCGGATCGCTCAGCCGCTCCGACAGGATGGCCAAATACAACCAGTTGCTCCGCATTGAGGAAGAATTGGGCAGCGCTGCCATATATGGCTACAAGAAAGTGGTAAAAAAGTAATCAACACCATTCTATAAAAATAAAAGCCATTCCTTGCGGGATGGCTTTTTTAATTGTCCGGACCAGACAAACTACT
>CAZMDP010000378.1:0-3494 GCA_964565015.1 uncultured Prolixibacteraceae bacterium
CCGCACTGATGGCCGACGAAAAACTACGGCCCACATCGGAAGTAAAACGTGAAGGAGAAAAGGCCATGGCACCAGCGCCTGCATACCAGGCCGGATGGTAACTTTGTGCTTCCTGCATCGACCGGGCCAGGGCATTCTCAAATGTCTTTACCCACATAAACCTTACTTTCCGATTTCAATATGCTCTTTTGATGGGACTCGTTGGTATTCATGACCTGTAGATATCATTTTCCATGTTATACTCCGCCCGGATAATAATCTTTCCGCGGGCAGTTCAGTGTGTCTTAAGGTTTTATAATTTATACAGTAACAATAGTGGTTTATAAAAGCAATAATATGGCAATCAAGATTATTGATTTCACCGGGGATTTATTCTCTGTTTATTTTTCAATGAATGACAGCAGTTTCTCAAGTTCCAGTTCAGTCATCATCCTGTATAAGTAGAAATATCCATCACCATTTTTCAAACAATTTTCCATTTTGCTGTTGGCGATTTCAGGTCTGAATAATTCCAGTACGATAAATTGGATGGATGATTTTTGCAGGTTCCGGTTCCAATAGTCCGGACTTTGTCGCATAACGGGTGTGTCGTTCTTTGCCGAAGCAATCCGGTAAATCGATTCAGGATTGCCGAAATATGCAAAACCATCTTTCTCTTTTTCTGTAAAATTCGTGAGTTCGCTTTCCAACTGAGAAATCATAGCATCTGCCTGGCTTTTATCAGGAACTGTTTTCCAGTAGTTGGTCAGCAAACGGTAAACCTCGCGAATGGTGACCTGTTCCCAAAATGGCTGACGGTCGGGATTGTAAAGAACCACATTGTCACCATACCTATCGATTCCGGGTTTTATCACTTCCCGCGCTCCAGGCTGGAAAAACAATTCGTTGAGCGCAATGGCTGCCTCACGCTGGGCTTTTTCGCTGAAAGCCGGGTTGGTGGGGTTGTATGCATTGCTGAAATCGCTTTCGTTGAAACCGTTATCGCGGAACTTATCGGGCTGATTAATTTCAATGATCCATTGAGGTGGTTCGTTCACCCATTGCGCTTCTTTTCCTTTGTAAAGTGCCCAGGTTTTAAAATAAAATTTAATATCGGCAGGTACGGCATACCCAAATTTAGAACTGCAACGTCCACCGTAAATCCTGTAAACTCCATCGAAACCTTTATTGTCAGCCAATACAGGAGTTTGACGAAACAACTCCACCAGTTTTTCAAGCTTTTTGAGCATAGCATCCGATTCGGCTTTGCTGCAGGCACACTCTTTTCCATACAAGTCAGGCCCCTGTCCGTTAAGAGCTATTTTTTCGAGTTTAAATGTGCCGGTTTTTTCGGTCAGTAGAATTTTGTTCTGGGCGAAACCTATTTGTGACATGATCAAACTGCAAAGCAGAAGAATGAATTTAATTTTCATTTTCAGGCTTTTATTTCTTTTGAATTACCCTTGAAAGTCTCTCGAAATCGCGGATTGAATAGGAAGCTACGACGCAGTAATCGATTCGGCCATTGTTCTTTTTGTAAAAGCTTTCTCTTTCTTTTTGCCATTTAACCTCATCGGTTACCTCGAAATAATCCAGCGTAAAATATTGAATGGCAGAGCGGGGCAACGACCGGTCCCAGTAGTCGGGATTGAACCTCATGATGGGCGCGCCATTTTTGTGGCCACTCACACCCAGCAAAAAATATTCATCCGAATTGTCGTAGTAAGCGGGTCCGTTTAATTCGGCTTCGCTCAATTTGTCGGCCTGTGCTTTCATCATTTCATACACTGCCTTTTCGTTTTCGGCCGTGTATTTCAGTCGGGCATCCACAATTTCCTTGAGGGGCACGGGCACCCAGTAATCGGGACGGGAGGGATTAAAAAAAACCAATTCACCTTTGCCGGCATCGTTGTAGTGAAACCTTACGCCGGGAGCAATATCCTTTATATGCGGAAAAACCAGGAAAGCCTCGTTCAGAACTTTGTATTTGCTGTGCAGGTTCTGAAAGGGCAACGATTTTCCATACAACGGGGCATTCAGTTTGAAACACCAGTTCGGATTGTAATTGGTCCACTTTCCGCCTTTGATATAAAATAACTGAAACTGGAAACACAATTCGGTCATGATTCCGTATTCGAAATCCTTCTGAAGCCAGTTGTTTTGTTCGTCCATATTGCCATAGCCATTCACCGCCACATTCAAATCGAACCCTTTTTTTTCGGTTAACATCGGCGATGTGGCAATCAATTCGTTTACAAAATTTTTAATAGTTGCAACCTGTTGGTTAAATAAAGCAGGATTGGCTTTTTTAATGTTTTCGAAGTGCTGGAAATTGTCCAGAATCAGGATGCCGTTTTTGCTGTAGTCGTATGGCGAATTTGACTGCCCGGTATCTTGTTGTGCAGAAACCCAACTGAATGAAAGCATCAAAAACAAGAAAATAAGTAATTGATTCATCCTATCACGTTTTTATTGTACACTTCTTCATGCTTTTGAATAATCCGTTCCAAATCATAAACCAACGCCAATTACATTTTTATATTCAGTCTTGTCTCCTTCCATAATTGATGCTGACATTTCAACATTTCCACCGGTTTTGAATCCGGTACCGACTGTACCGCTCATTTCCATTTTACCCCCGAAATCAGTTTCCCCACTGTCATGACGGGTGAAAGTTGCTCCTACTTTCGCTTCTGCGCTTGCTCCAATTAATTTAAGTTCTCCGCCAACCCCGACGAAAAGGGTTGAACTTTTGTTTTTAAAATCCCTTTTGGCAGAAATTGCAACGCCGGCGGAACAACCGAATTCAATACTTTCGCATTCAAGGTCAATCCCACAGAATCCTATTCCCAAGGAGATTTTTGTACCTTCAGGACAATTGTTCCCTTTGGGTTTTTTATTTTCCACTTCTTCGGGTGGCCTTTGCACAGGATTGGTATAAACCGAACAGTCGGTTCCGCAACTGCTGTGTGCAGGGAACGGAAACGGACGGGGATAGGCCATATAAGTATTCCCGATAATGCCAAGAGCTACAGTCTGAATTTCATAAGCATAAATCCTGCTCCAATATGGACTATGTATTTTAGATAATCTAGGCTCAGAAAAACCATATAAATCATCGAGAATTTTCTCTTGATTTTCAGTTGTTCTTTTAAATGCCTCCTGGTAATCATCGTAACAACCTTGCATAAAATTATTGTACGTATTGGTTGCGGGGCAATCTTTGGTGCAAAAAACTCTTTCACACTCTTTGATACAATATTCATCATTGCCGCATCCCTGTAAACAGGAAACATAGACTTTCGTATAAGCCTCTTTTTGAGTCAGGTAATCTTCAGTTGCCTTATTGGCTTTATTCATTATTGCATCTATTTTCTTTTCGAAATCATCAGCTTCTTTTTTCGATTCATTACGGAAATATTCAAGAATGCAATCGAGGGTAAACCTCTCGTTGGGATAATCGCGCAGCACCGCATTGGATGGCAACACAGGAACTTCCTGGTGAACCTGTAAGA
>CAZMDP010000379.1:0-3490 GCA_964565015.1 uncultured Prolixibacteraceae bacterium
TATGACAGGCCATATCGCCTAACGCACCGGTTCCAAAGTCCCACCAGCCACGCCAATTCCAGGGAGTATACAGGGCATGGTATGGACGCATCGGGGCCGGCCCGATAAAGAGGTCCCAGTCCAGACTTTCGGTGACCCACATACCTGGCTCAGGTCGGTTAAGCCCTTGAGGCCATATTGGACGATCGGTAAAAGCCTCTACCCGGGTAACTTCTCCAATCTCGCCATTGGCAAGCCATTCACAGGTAAGGCTTACCCCTTCGTTGGATGCTCCCTGATTGCCCATTTGAGTTGCCACTTTATATTTTTCGGCCAGTTTGGTAAGCAAACGCGATTCGTAAACCGTATGCGTCAGTGGCTTTTCGCAATAAACATGTTTTCCCATTTCGATTGCGTAAGCCGAAGTATTGGCATGAGTATGGTCGGCGGTGGCTACCATAACAGCATCCATGCTTTTGCCCAACTCATCGTACATTTTGCGCCAATCTTTGTAAACCTTAGCATTAGGGTACTGGTCGAATACCGGTTTACTGTACTTAAAGTCCACATCGCAAAGACCGATAATATTTTCGGTTTCCATGCCGCGGAGTACAGCACGTCCGCGCCCTCCAACGCCAACCCCTACAATATTGAGCTTGTCGCTTGGGGCTTTATGCCCTAATCCGGCAATTACATTGCTGGGGAGGATAGTAATACCCGCTGCCGCAGCAGCTGTTGTCCCCAGAAATGATCTCCGGGATACACCTGATTTTTCTGATTTGTTGATCATGTTGATTTTTATTAAAAGAGATTTATATGAATTTCAGGCACAATTTAGCAAGTAAATTCAAATTTGCCTACTAAAAATGAATGTGCCCCTGAAATGAGACACATTCATTTTGATATTTACACAAGATAGGAATAAGAAGATTAATAGCCAGGGTTCTGTTGTAATCCCGGGTTCGCATTTATAGCAGTCTGCGGAATCGGGAAAATCAGACATTTAGCTGGCGTTGCTGGTTTCCATCCGGGTATCGGATCAAGGAATTTGCCGAAACGTATCATATCCTGGCGGGAAGTAATTTCCCAGGCAAGTTCATATCGCCTTTCCTGATAGATGTCGTCAAGTGTAACACTGGTTTTCAGTTTTGCAGGACTATCGAAAGCACGTTTACGCAACTCGTTAACCAGTCGGGTAGCTTCTGCATTATTCTGGCCTAACCTCACCAATGCTTCGGCCTTCATCAGATATACATCAGCCAACCTGAAAATGGCATAATCGTTTTCCATATCGCCATTCAGCCCGCTTTCGAACTCCCATTTCCAGCAACGGGCACCGTCTTCCTGTTCAACCTGTCCCCATCCGTCAGCATCGATATTATATTTATACGTTATATCAACCGTATGGATCAATTCGCGACCATGAGCAGTAATCAGGATTTTCCCATCAAGTCCGTAAAGTGGCCCGATCATAAATGACCATCCCAGTCGTTTATCGTCCTGGTCGAACTCTTTTACAAAAGGTGGCATGGCGCTTATTCCATTCCAGGTACCGATTTTCAGATTAAGCGGAATGGGTGCCAGATAATGGAGTGTGCGCTGCGCCAAGTGGTTACCACCATCGCTGGTGCTGAAAACAATTGGAAAAATAATCTCTTTCGAGTTTTGGTTTTGTACCACAAAACTCGATTTGAAGTTTGGTTCGATTACATACGGCAGGCTCATCACCACATTACATGCTTCAATACATTCCTGCCATTTGGGTCCCCCATCCGGATTCCAGACCATAGCGTTAAGGTACATTTTGGCAAGCAAGGTATAAACTACACCTTTGGTAATTTTTCCGTAGCTTGCCGAACTTACATCGGTTCGTACAATGTCTTTTATAGCATTCAACTCACTGAGCACAAAATTATACACCTCTTTTCTCGATTTTGTGGTGGGTAGCGATGTGTCTTTAAAATTTGTAACGATTGGTACGTTTCCATAGTAATCGAGAAGAAGGTAATACCAGAAAGCCCTGACACCCCTTATTTCAGCAAGAATCTGGGTTTTATCGGTAATAGCCGGATTATCTTCGATCATGGAATATATCCTGTTGCAGGCCGATACAGCATTCATGGCAGCATTATACGAATTTCGCACGAGGGCTGTATTTGGCGTCCATTTGTGCAGACGTAATTCTTTAAACTGTCCACCATCCCACCAGTCGCCTCCCCTTCGGGTTGGAGTTATGGCCATATCGCCCGAGCATTCGCTCAACAGGAAAAAGTTTGCTGGAAAAACTCCTTTCAAAGTTCTGTATATAGGTGCAATCAGCGAGTTAATCTCGGCAGTAGTTTTTCCGAATTCATCAACCGGAAGCCTGTCATAAACCTCTTCGTCGAGATTGGTACAACCCTGGTAAACAAACGACAGGGCGAGGACGAAGATCAGTGAAAATATTTTTGTTTTTTTCATAACTAAGAACAATTAAAGGTTAAAAACTGATATTTACACCCAATGAAAAAGTACGCGCTTTGGGATAATACTCGCGCCCTTCGACACCCGGATCGAGGCCTGCCATTTCAACCTCAGGATCGAGGCCTGTGTAATTGGTAATGGTGAAAATATTCTGGCCTGTTACATACACCCTGAGTTTCTGGATTTCCTTGATCCTTGAAACATCAAAGGTGTAACCCAGACTGGCATTGTCGAGTCGAAGGAATGAGCCTTTCTCGATATAATAACTGCAATATTTCGGATTGTCGGTAAGCCCGCTGGTAAGTGCCTCGCGGAGCACATTTGCACCAGGCAGCCATTGGGTTGTAGCATACGACATTTTGGAGAAATTCAGCAGATCGTTTCCATATACGCCACGGAAAAAGAAATTAAGTTCCCAGTTCTTCCAGGTTACTATATTGGAAAAGCCGTATGTTAATTTCGGTTGCGCCGAACCTATGTAAGTGCGGTCGTCGTTGGTAAGTCCGGGTTTTCCGTCAACCATATCGTCCATAATATATTTTCCGTTGTTGTCGAGTCCAAAACAGCGCCATCCATAGAAAGTACCCACTTCGCGGCCTTCTTCAACAATGTGTGTGGTATTGTCGGAACCACCCCTGATCCATGCCGAACCTGTAAGGATCCTGCTTGTAACAAACTCATCGTTCGAAAGTCTGGTAATCAGGTTTTTATTGTGCGCCAGGTTGATTGAAGATGACCATCTCAGGTTGTTATTGCGGATAATATCCCCACTGAGAAGAAATTCGACACCCTTATTCGACATTGAGCCCACGTTGGCAAGCATGGTCGAATGCAGATAAGGCGGTACCGGTACGGCATAAGTATAGAGCAAATCGTTGGTTTGTTTGTCGTAATATTCAATTGTACCACTAATCCTGCTGTTCCAGAAGCTGAAATCGATACCTACATTGAACATGGCTGTTTCTTCCCATTTCAGGTTTGGGTTTGCATTCTGGCTGATCTGATAAGCCCTGTACCATTTGCCGTTGTCGTAGTACTGACCGGCTGC
>CAZMDP010000380.1:0-3490 GCA_964565015.1 uncultured Prolixibacteraceae bacterium
CTGGCCACCCACAGGATAACCTTTAACACCAATCTGTCGGTTCGGATTATCAAGGGCCTATCGGTGCGTTTCGATTTCAGGGCCGAAAACATTCACGACCAGATTAACCTTCCCAAAACCGAAGCCAGCCTCGAGGATATCCTGCTCAATAAGGTACAGCTTCCTTCAACCTTTGCCCTCTACAGCGGCATCGGCCTAAGGTTGCAGTTCGGCTCCATTTACAACAATATTGTGAATAACCGATTGTAAAATTTTCATTATCCAAAGAGGTAGGCGATTAATCGATTCAAGGCATTTGACCGATTAGTATTAAAGGTAAAATCAAAAATTAAACGAGTTTACAACCGTAATATCGCCTACCCAAATTCTGCCGTTCTGATGCTTCCAGTGCATGTTCCGGTTTATATATCCCGGAAATGTGAATCGGGCAGTAAAATTTCCTTTTGGGAGTTCATCAAAACCATCCTGGATTACCGATCGTATTATACATTCGCCGGTTTTGAGCGGATAATACCACGAATCGTCGAAACTTTCAAATGAAGTTGTGGTCATTTTGTGGGCAGGATAGTAAGTAATATGATCACTAAGGTTTACGCCATTGGTAATGTAATGAAACCGTTTATGCCCCATTTTATCCGGGTCGGGTATCAGTATGGTTTCTTTATCGTGGTTGGTTACTTTATAGGTGTACATCACGTTTTTTGTGCCCGATTTCTGAACATTTAACAGTTCAATGGATATTCCCTCACGAAGATAACCTCCTGAAGCAAGCGCTTTTCTGAATTCTTCCGAACGGTGGGCTTGCACATCGGAATTTTGAAAAGGTCCACCGATTTTTATGGTATTGAGCGGGTTGAATAAATAATCACTTGCAAGAATTGAAGGGTCAAAAGATAAAGAAGATGAGTATATCGGGAAAAAATATCCTGCAAATAAGCGCTTTTCGTCCGATGTTACTACAAAATAGCGGCCTGCATACTTTTCACGTTCTTTATTCTTTCTGAGATAGAACATGCTTGCCGACCAGTCGAAAAACTCAATTTCATGGGCATCAACCCATGGAAGTTCTTCCAGTTTCCATTTATCGAAATCGGTTTCCATTGCTTGCTCCCGTGTCATGGGTGCTGCCACATAAATTTTTATATCACCGGTTTGAAAAGGATAATCAATATCACCGGTTTTGCAGGTTAAGGTTACGAGCAATAAGCAGAAAATGTACAGATATTTCATTGCTTTGGTTTTTACAAAGGTAGATGAATTTTCGGGGGAACAGGTTGCGTAATATTTTCTGATAAATTGTTTCAAAATAATAGTAAAATTATCAAAATGATATTGAGTGGTTTGTGTGTTTTGTGGCATGTGGTTGATAAACAGGGAGGTTATCAAATTGATAATGGGCGGCATTGATGTTGCAAATCATCGGCGTAATCAAAAATTAAAAGAAATGAAAACAATTAAATTATTTACAGTCACAGCAATTCTGTTTTTTCTGGCAGTTACAGCTGGCCAGGCACAAAAGAATTATAATAATGCATTGGGTGTCAGACTTGGCTCATGGCCCGGAATAACTTTCAAACATTTTGTATCCCAACGCAGTGCATTTGAAGCTATGTTGCATACCCGATGGCATGGATATATGCTCACCGGACTTTACGAAGTCCATCATAAAGCATTCAGCGAACCTGGCTTCAATTTTTACTATGGTGTAGGGGGCCATATCGGCCATTGGAACGTAGGTCGGTATCGCCATCCCTGGTACGAAGTTACAGGGGTATATACCGCTTTCGGAGTTGACGGGATCCTTGGGCTCGAATATTCATTCAGGCAAATCCCGCTGAATTTTTCTGTCGATTGGAAACCTATGCTCAACATTTCCGAATGGACAGGTTTGTGGGTTGATGATGTGGCCCTTTCCGTCAGAATCTATTTTTAGTGTTTTTTTCAATTAAAAGGATATTATTTGGTTAGGAATTAGTTTTTCAGGTAAACATTGGCAAAACATTCTTCGTTAAAAAGGATTATGAAAAAGATCAGGTTCGAAATACAAACGGCCTTAATAGCAGTATTAATGATATTGGCTGTTGGCGTTTCGGGGTATTATTTTCTTCGGAGCCTTACAAGATTGGTTGATGTCGTTCACAGTCAGGCTCAAACTGATCCTGTGCTGATTGAGATCAGAAACATCAGTTCCGATCTGCCGGAAGTGGAAAACAAAGCCCGCTTGTATATTTTGTCGGGCCAATCGGAACATTTAATGGATTATTATCACATGAACGATTCGATTGTGGAAAAAATTCAAATGGTTGACCATCTTGCTGATGGCAGTAATTTCCCTTCCGATCTTATTGATTCTATCCGCACTTTAGTGCTTCAAAGGCTTATTATATGGAACCAAATTCTTGAGATACATATATCGGCATCCGACGAGACTTTTAAAATGCCCCAAATTGTAAAAAGGGAACATAAATTACCTGAAGATACACTCAAATCCGAAACACCCAAAAGGCGTTTCCTTGCCAATCTGTTCCGTAAAAAAGCCCCTGAGCCTGAAAAGATTGAACCTGAACCAGATTCCTTCGAAGAGTTGCAGAAGGAGTTGAACGATCTGCAGCGTAAGATTCATGAAAATGCCAGCCTGATCAGAAATAGGGAAGCCGAGCTGGTTAAATCGAATCAGGAAGTGACTTCCAGGCTTTATAGTCTTATCTGGCAAATGGAAGAGATCCAGAAGAAAAGGCTGGAGAACACTACGCAGGAAGCGCGGGAGTTGATCATAATGGCCAGGAAAAGGATGGTGTTTTTTGCGATTTTCATGGTAGCGTCGATTATTTTGCTCATCACTATGGTTTTACGTTTTATCAAGCGAAACCGTGAATGGCAGGCTGTATTGATACGTTCGAAAAAACAGGCCGATGAACTCGCCCGGGCAAAGGAAAGATTTATAGCCAATGTGAGCCATGAAATGAGGACACCAGTAAATGTGGTATATGGAGTAACCGAACAAATTCTTCAGCGCCAACTCGATGATCGGTTACGCGAGGATTTGACTGTTGTCAGGAATTCGTCCAGGCATTTGTTAAATCTGGTTAACGACACCCTGGACCTTGCCAAAATTAATGCTAACCTTTTGTCGATCAGCATTTCTGATTTTTCACCCGATGCCGTTTTCAGAGAGGCCCTTGAGGTAGCAAAACCAATGGCTTCAGGAAAAAATATTCAAATTCGTTATAACCGGAACGAAGAACTGCCATCTTCCTTAAAGGGAGATCCCTTAAGGATTAAACAGATGGTGCTTAATCTGTTAAGCAATGCCATAAAATTTACCGATCAGGGATATGTACATCTCGATGCAAGTTGTCATGAAGATAACGGGAAGTTCATACTCGAAGTTACAGTAACCGATACGGGCTTTGGAATTGCCGAAGAGGATCTGCCCAGGGTTTTCGATGAGTTTATGCAGTCTGAAAGCAGCACGAAGATCAGGCATCAG
>CAZMDP010000381.1:0-2241 GCA_964565015.1 uncultured Prolixibacteraceae bacterium
ATGAGTAGGGGGTTCCTGGCGGCTTAGCCGCCACAAATCTCCTACTCCGAAAACTTAAGTGCTTGTCATTACCAACGTAACAAAGTGAAGTGAGGAATCTCATATTAAAACTGGTTCATTATTTTTAATTTAACGGACAATAATGATTTTATTTTAGTTCATTTTTTGTCAGGACATGCAAATTAACAAAAAACAGTGTAAATTATCCAAACTGCTGTCATGGCAGTAAATCCGCAGATAAGGGTTCCCAATGTATGCAGTTTGTACCCGGTTTTTACGTTCATATCCGACATTTGGGTTACCACCCAGAAAAAGCTGTCGTTTACCTGTGAAACCACCATCGAACCAGCACCGATTGCCGAAATGACCAATGCTTTTTCCAAAGGGGAATCAAATCCCAGAGTGGCCATCAGCGGAGCCATTATCGAAGCGGTGGTAATAACCGCAACCGTTGACGAACCCTGTGCGCTTTTCAGTGATGCTGCAATTATAAATGGTAACCAAATGCTGAGGTTAATTTCAGATAATGAACTTCCCAGAATATCGCCAATACCTGAATTGCGCAGGATCATTCCGAATGAACCACCTGCACCGGTAATCAGGATAATGATTGCGGCCGATAGCATTGCCTTTCCAACCCATCCCGTACTGGAAAGCATTTCACGGTCGAATTTACGCGGTAGCCTGAAGGCCAGAAACATTCCAATAATCAGGGCTATAACCGGTTCGCCGATAAACCCGAAAACTGTTTTTATTATGCCCGTTCCAAAAGGATTTGTCGGGAAATCGGACACCGATTTCAGTACAATTAATAACAGGGGAACGATTATCGGAATAAAAGAATTCAATGCCGAAGGCGCTGTTTTAATTTTATTGACGATTTCGTCTTCACTTTCCTGTGGATTTGGGTCGATATAAATGCGTGAAGCGAATTTTGAAGCAAAAATCCAGGCGGCAACCACAGCAAAAAAACTGACTACCATCCCAACCATGATTACAAGGCCAAGATCGGCCTGTAAGATTCCGGCCGCGGCGATGGGACCCGGTGTGGGTGGTACAAGGCAGTGGGTAATGGTAAGGCCTAAGCTTAAGGCAATTGCAGGGCCAGCCAATGATATTTTTGCCTTTTTTGAAAGTGCTTTGTTGAGCGGCGATAAAATCACAAATCCGGAATCGGCAAAAACGGGTATGGAAACAAAATAGCCCAATATGACCATAACCAGCGGAACACGTTTTTCGCCCGCCAGGTGCATAATTTTTTTTGCCATGACGTATGCCCCGCCCGAGTGTTCAAGAAAAGTACCAATGATACAACCCGCCACAATCACTATCCCGATGTAGCCTATGGTATTGCCAAATCCCCCGTTTACCGACTGAACGATCTGAGCCAGGGGCATCCCCGAAAACAAACCGAATCCGATTGCAGCCAGCAGTAAAGCTAGAAAAGGGTGCAGCTTGAACCTGGTTGTTGAGAAGATGATGAAAAGGATACAAATGAGAAGCAGAATTATTATCATATAAACAAATATTAATTTCAATACTCTCAATTATATCATCATGCAGCAATACCTTCCTGGTTTGTAGAAACAATATTTCTTAAACGGGGAATACCATAAACTTATACACTGTTTGCTCATGGTAGGTTTCGCCCGGCCTCAGGATTACCGATGGAAACGACGGATGATTTATAGAATCTGGATAGTGCTGGGTTTCGAGGGCAACGCCCGAATACTTTCCAAAACATTTCACCCCATCAATTTCAAGTTCCGGAATCCAATAACCGGTATAGAGCTGAATGCCCGGCTGAGTGGTGTAAACTTCGACCTGCCGCCCCGATTTATTTTCACGCAGGCTTCCGGCAAACATCAGGCGGCCCGAGTTATTATCGAGCACATAATTAAGGTCATAACCTGTTTCAAGCTTCGAAATATCTTTGCCAATGGCTTTAAATTGCCTGAAATCATATGGCGTATCGGCAACAGATAATATTTTTCCAGTTGGGATCATATCGTCGAGCTCGGTATATGTTGTAGCTGGTAATAAAAGTTCGTGTCCCATGATGTCATCTTTGCCCCCCGTCAGGTTGAAATAGCTGTGGTTGGTGAGGTTCACTATTGTGGTTTTATCCGTATTGGCATGGTAATCAATTATTAACTCATCGTCGTTATTTAGCGAATACAGACAGGTAACCTCGAGTGTTCCCGGATAGTTTTCTTCTCCATCGGGACTGGTGTATGACAA
>CAZMDP010000381.1:2341-3489 GCA_964565015.1 uncultured Prolixibacteraceae bacterium
CCCGAATTTTGAAGCAGAAATTTCCATATAAGTTATGAGTTTTTTAAGATTTTGATTGATTAAGAAAGTCTAAAGGTAGAAAAAAGTTCTATTTTTGTTGCCTATCGAAAAAAAGTAACCATTATAAATTAAATCATTATTATCATGACTGTAGCTGAATTAAAGCAAAAATTCATTGAAAAATACGGCGAAGGGGAATTTCATGGATATTTTTCACCTGGTCGGGTAAACCTTATTGGCGAACATACCGATTACAATGGTGGATTTGTTTTTCCCTGTGCTTTGAGTTTCGGGGCATACCTGTTAATCCGGAAAACCGACCGTCAGACAATTAGGTTTGCATCGTTGAACCTTCCTTTCGAAGCCGAGGTTCCTTTGAGTGAACTGAATAAGCCTATTGGTAAAGAATGGGTAAATTACTGTATTGGCGTTTTTGCCCAATTTCTGAAGAGAGGCATCAAATTCGAGCAGGGCGCCGATATTCTTATATTCGGCGATGTGCCTAACGGCGCAGGGCTTTCCTCTTCGGCAGCGCTCGAAATGGTTACAGCCATGGCCATAAACGAAACTTATGAGATAGGACTTCCGCGTCTCGACCTGATTAAAATGAGCCAGAAAGCGGAACATGAATTTGCCGGTGTGATGTGTGGCATCATGGATCAGTTTGCCTCGGGAATGGGAAAAGCAAACCATGCCATTTTCCTGAACTGCGATACGCTCGATTATGACCTGGTTCCGGTCGAACTCGATGGCATTAAAATCGTGATCAGCAATACCAACAGTCCGCATAAGCTCGATTCGGGCATGTATAACAAGCGCGTATCCGAATGTCATGCTGCTGTTGAGGCCATAAGTAAATATAAGCCAATCAAGGTATTGGCCGAAGTTAGCTGGGATGAATTCAAACAGCTTGAAGATAAAATCGAAGATGAAGTGCCCCGCAAGCGCGCACGCCATGTAATCAGCGAAATCGCCCGTACTGAACAGGCAGTTCAGGAGCTTCGCAACGGGAACATCGAAAAATTTGGCCAATTGATGAACGGTTCGCATGATTCATTACGCGACGACTATGAAGTAACCGGCCACGAACTGGATACCATGGTTGACGAAGCCCGTAAAATTGAGGGTGTAATTGGGTCGCGAATGAC
>CAZMDP010000382.1:0-3487 GCA_964565015.1 uncultured Prolixibacteraceae bacterium
TTCGTTTACCATCCGGTTATACTGAAATTCAGCGTCCGGGTTGTAGAAGTTTTCGGGCAATGTATAGCTTCGTCTTATAAAGTTCGAAAAAAGATTCTCCTGCCTGATGGTTTGCCCATCGCCCTGATCGACCCAGGCAACCGGCCTGTCGGCAGTGATTACGAGTAATGGTATTTTCTGGTAATATGCTTCAGAAATGGCCGGCCCATAATTTACAGCAGCTGATCCCGACGTACAGACAAGAGCAACCGGTTCACGCAATTGCTGGGCCAATCCAACCGCAACAAAACCAGCGCTGCGTTCATCGGCAATACTGGTAAGTTTAATTTTTCGGTTTTTCGCGAATACAATAATTACCGGTGCATTGCGCGAACCCGGTGAAACTATCGCATGGGTTACCCCTTTTCGAACCATGATCTCTGCCAAATGGCCTAAGTGCTGCTTATCGTGACCCATAACAGACAAATTAGCCTGCAAAATTGGCTATTTTTTCGATTGCACCCAACATAGTCCGGCTTTTCAGTTCGGTTTCCTCCCATTCGGTTTCCGGATCGGAGTCGAGGGTAATTCCTCCCCCTACATAAACCACTGCATGGTTTGTGGTTAGGTGCATACAACGTAAATTAACAAAAAGGCCGAAATCACCTGAAGAATTTACCGGCCCCAGATAACCCGTATACAAGGATCGGTCGTAATTTTCGATTTCTCTGATGAGTTGTTTTGCAGCAGGGGTGGGCCAGCCGCAAACGGCGGGAGTTGGGTGAAGCATTTCGATCAGCGCTGGCATCATTTCCAAAGTACATGTCGCTGCAAATGTGGTCGTCAAATGTTCCACATTACCGGCCCCTGATGTATGCATCGGCGACACAGTGAGGTTACTGCAACCCGCATCGGCGAGGCTTTGCGAAATAAAGCGGCTTACCCATAGGTGCTCATCAATCTCCTTTTGCCCCCATTCGACATCGGAGGCTCCTTTTTTCCGCGTCCCTGAAAGCGACATGGTTGAAATCGCTCCGTTGCCCGACATAAGTAATATTTCGGGTGAAGCGCCCATCCATAATCCTTTTCCAGGGATGTTGACCAGATAAACAAATGCGGCCGGATGGGAACTACAGAGCAGTTCGAATATTTTACCGGCAAACAGCGGAGCATCGGGAATAAATCGCTTAATGGGCCTCGAAAGTACAATTTTTCCAGCTTCGCCCGATTGAATTTGCACGATTGCCTGTTTCACCATTTTAAGGTACTCTGTCCTTTCAATGCTTCTTAATTCCGGATCGTCCAAATTAAAGTTTTCAGGATAAATATTTCGTACTAATTCAGCATTTACTTCAAATCCTTCGATAATATTACTGGCAGGCAAAAAAAGTAAAGGTTCGTTATCGGCATAAGGTGCCATTAAAAAACCATTTCCCCGGGGTAATATTTCGCCTATTCGCCTGTATTCCATCAAATGTTTGGGGCCTGTGATGGTTTTCGGAACCTTATTACCCGGTAATCGGTAACTTGCAAAAGGAAGGTTGGCTTTAAAATATACAGTTTGAAATTCCGAAAGCGGAATTAATTTTTGTCCATTCATCATGTTCATTTTCGATGCTCGAGAACCATTACCGTTAAGCGCGAAATACATACCAGCTCGTTTTCATCGTTTGTAATCCGTATATCCCAAACATGCAACCTTTTCGACCGTGAAACGAGCAATGCTTTTCCGTAAACATATCCATTGGTAACTTTCCGCAGATGGTTTGCGTTGATTTCGACACCGACAACCGAATGGGTTTCCGGATTAACCAGCATTAAAGAGGCTACACTTCCCAATGTTTCGGCAAAGGCTGCCGAAGCTCCGCCGTGCAGCAGGCCCATAGGTTGTTTGGTGCGGAAATCAACAGGCATTTTTCCGCATAAATAATCGTTTCCTGATTCAGTAAATTCAATTCCGAGGTGTTCCCCCATATTTCCAACCGATAATGCATTCATTTCGGCCAGTGTCATTCTTTTGTTCATTGTTCGATGAAATTATCAGCTAACTTAACAATAGTTTTTGATATTAGTTGGGCAAAATCATTAAAAAAACAAAGAGAACTGGCCTGGAAGACCAATTCTCTTTTTTATACAGAATGCTGTAAATCAAATGTGTATTACCTCGCCGTAAGCAGCCGCGGCAGCTTCCATAATTGCCTCGCTCATGGTTGGGTGAGGATGGATGGTCTTGATCAGTTCATGTCCGGTAATTTCGAGTTTTTTGGCAACGACCAGTTCGGCCACCATCTCGGTTACATTCCCACCAATCATGTGTGCGCCCAGAAGTTCGCCATATTTGGCATCGAATACCAGTTTTACAAAACCATCTTTTTGCCCGGCTGCACTGGCTTTCCCGCTGGCCGAAAATGGGAACTTACCCACCTTAACTTCGTAGCCGGCTTCTTTGGCTTTTGCCTCCGTAAGGCCTACCGACGAAACTTCGGGGTTAGTGTAGGTGCACCCCGGAATATTGTTGTAGTTGATGGGTTCCGGATTATGGCCCGCTATTTTCTCTACGCAGGTTATCCCTTCGGCCGATGCAACGTGAGCAAGTGCAGGTGTGGCAATAATATCGCCAATGGCATATACCCCTTCCACATTGGTACGGTAATATTCATCCACTTTAACACGGCCATTTTCGGTTACAATGCCCATCTCTTCAAGTCCAATGCCTTCAGTATTAGGGGTTATTCCAACTGCCGAAAGAACTGCTTCAGCCTCGACTACTTCTTCACCTTTTTTGGTTTTAATGGTAACCTTACAAAGTTCACCCGAAGTATCAACCGATTCAACCGTTGAGCTGGTCATTACTTTCATTCCAATTTTTTTGAACGACCGTTCAAGCTGTTTCGAAACCTCCTCGTCTTCGAGCGGCACCACATTGGGTAAAAATTCCACTAAAGTAACCTGTGTTCCGATGGTCTGATAGAAATAGGCAAACTCGCTCCCAATAGCTCCCGAACCTACCACAACCATCGATTTTGGTTGCTTGGGCAATGTCATTGCAGTACGGTAGCCAAATATCTTTTTCCCATCGAGCGGCAGGTTGGGTAACTGACGCGATCGGGCGCCGGTAGCCAGAATAATATGTTTTGCGGTTATTTCGGTCTTTTTCCCATCATCGGAGGTTACTACCACTTTATTTTTGCCGGCAAGTTTTCCGAAACCGGTTATAACATCGATTTTGTTTTTTTTGAAAAGGAACTGTATCCCTTTGCTCATACCATCGGCAACACCCCTGCTCCTTTTTACCATGGCTTCGAAATCGGGTTTTACTTCGCCCGAAATGGTAACGCCGTAATCGGAAGCATGGATTGCATATTCATAAGCCTGAGCGCTTTTCAGAAGCGATTTGGTTGGAATACAACCCCAATTGAGGCAAATTCCTCCGAGGTTCTCTTTTTCTACCACGCCAACTTTCATCCCTAACTGCGCAGCCCTGATCGCAGCCACATAACCACCCGGG
>CAZMDP010000383.1:0-3471 GCA_964565015.1 uncultured Prolixibacteraceae bacterium
ACACAAGCATCATTACAGATTAAAACTTCCATTCGTAATCCTGTTTATAGCTGGTTTATTGTTTTATACCCCGAAAGCAGCAGGATGGTCGGAACACCCCTTGCTGGTGAGGCCGGCACTCGAAAACCATCCGGTATGGAAAAACCAGCAAACGATTGAAGCCAAATCGCTGAAAACGTTTCTGATTGAATCCGAAAAACAACTTGAGGCCATGCTTGCCCAACATGAAGCCTGGTCGAGGACAAACCTTCCGAATTATGCCCCATGCCCCGATGATTTACAATTTAAAGCAACAGGCAACCCCGATGATATACTTTACCGGTTTTATACTGCCATAAGGGTCAATCCGAATATCAAAGTTCCGCTTTACCTTCACCTGTTACCAAACGACGATAAAAAAGGAAGACCGGTTGCACAACCGACAGATATTACCACGCTGAGAGATGTCAGCTCAATGGAACATACTACCTATACCTGGCTAAACGAAGGCGAAAAAGTATTTCCGTTTGAAGTACTGTGGACCGCCAGCGATGAACCCGACTACGGATTCGACCTTGGTCTTTTCGAAGACAACAACACCGATTACGGCAAGAAATATGGTTTCGGGAACCAGCCTTTTGGTAACCCAAACCTGGAATACAGTAGCCAGGCTCCTTTTCACATGGGATTTTTTCATGAAGCGGGAATCCTTTACAAATTCGGGCCCTTCCTGAAGCAGACCTATATCGATTACCGGATTTTTCTGTACAAAGCATTGGCGGAATTTGCTTTCAGCCAGAACCAACCTTACTGGGGCTGGAGGTTTATGGGCTGGGGAATGCATTATGTGGGTGATGTATCGATGCCCTACCACATGAAACCACTACCCGGATTGAGTACCTCACGGATGTTGTGGATAAACGCCAAAGCCATGATGGGTGCCCCGCGCGCCCGGACAAACGCCGTTCAGATTGTTTCGAACCGGCATACCGTTTTCGAAGAGTTCCAGGTGCAGCTATTACGGAAAGCCCATCAGAATAACGACATGGAACATCCTTTTATGAAGGCACTGAAAAATCCGGTTGCCCCACTCCCATTTTCATACGACTTTCTTATACACACGGCAACCCGCGAATCGGCCGAAAAAGCCAAATCTACCGACAAGGCATTGAAAAAGAACATGCCTCGCCGTATGGTATCCGATCCAGCCATTGAAGTCAGTGAGCTGCCCGAAATGGAGAGGCTGGCCGAGGTAGTTGAGGAAGAGAATGGCGAAGAAGCCGTACAAGCTTTAACGGTTGCCATTGCCGAACGCATGCGGTCGTTTTCGATGCACATCAGGAGCTATATGGATAGTATTCTTGATAATATCAGATAGTATCTGTCAAGGTATTTATTGAGCTCCTCCTTTGGTAAGCCCAACAAAATTGTTCACGAAACTCTGAAAATGCAGTATGGAGATATAAGAAACATTTTATAATCCTAAGTTTCTCTTAGGTTCAATTCATGTTTAAACTGGGCTAAATCTAACGGTTTTGTAATTCATTGCGGAACGAACTCCTGACACATCTGAACCCGATATAGGATTTGGTGGTATCCTGATATTCGAAACTGCGGGTCGAATTACGGATAAAGTAAGCAGCATCTTTAAAAGACCCTCCCCTGACCACTTTTCTTTTCATCACAATAGGGTCATCGGGATGGGCATTGTATTCTATCTGGGGGTTCAGATCGTTCATTAAATCATAACCTGCTTCAAAATATGCCGAGCTTGTCCATTCGGCAACGTTGCCGGCCATATCATAAAGGCCGTAATCGTTGGGGTCGAAGGTTCCAACTTTTGTCGTTGTTGCACGGGTATCGCTGTCGGCCACATAATTTCCCCTCATAGGTTTAAAATTAGCCATGAAACATCCTTGTGCATTTCGGGTATAATAGCTGCCCCACGGATAAATGGTTTGCTCTCTTCCTCCTCTGGCAGCGAGCTCCCATTCCGACTCGGTAGGCAAACGATAATCGTGGGCAGGGGTATCGTTCATCCTCGAGCGGAAAGCTTGTTGCAATTTGGTTCTCCAGTCGCAAAATGCACGTGCCTGTTTCCATGATACCCCAACTACCGGATATTCGTCGAAACCTACATGAGAAAAGTATTGGTATGTCATTGGCTCGTTGTACGAATAGGTAAAATCACGAATCCAGCACAAGGTATCGGGATAAACCGGTACGGTTTCGCGCATAATAAAGGCGCTGCGGTTTTCGATTGGAATTTCCTCTCCATCCATGTTGATTACCGTTCCGTTGTACCGTTGGTTTTCAAAATCGTAACTGTTTGCCCTCCGCGCAGCCTGCTGCAGATCGATCCAATAGTAATCGTAAACCAGTTTTCGGGTGTCGATTTCCCTTCTGAATGAGAACCTTTCCTCTTCAGGTATATACAACTCCTCGAGTACCGTTTTAAAATCGGGGTTTCGCCAGTCAATTTTGGGCCTCCAGTTTATATAAGGCTGATCGAGCGGAACTCCGAAAATGTTTTCGGTTACTAAAAATTCAGGGTAAACTTGGCCCAATATTTTTCGCGCTATTGAATCCCTGACCCAGAAAACAAACTGCCTGTATTCTGTATTGGTAATTTCTGTATCGTCCATCCAAAATGCATCGACTGATACTGTTCGGGTTCGGGTTGCATCTAAAATTTCGTCTTCGGACGGCCCGATTCTGAAAGAACCCCGTTGTATGTAAACCATGCCATAGGGCGCGGGTTCGAACCACGAGCCTCTTGCCCTGATACGGTCGGCACTGTATATATCACCCTTTTTACATGACGATACAACCAATACTGACAAAATGGTTATTACAAACAGAATCCTCATCCTTACAATAACTGTTTCGACCTCTGGTTTTCTTTAAACGCTAACGATTTTAAAAAATTTTCGGTTACAATAAAAAAGCCTTATGAGAAGTACCCATAAGGCCTTTGCACTTATCGGTGATAATTAATACTCCCAAAGGTCCTGCTCAAAATTGAATATTTTATCTTCGATCCGTTTCGATTCGAGCATTGCATTTTTGCCTGCAAGATATTGACTGATCAGACGGTTGTTGTGAACATTTGATTCCTGAACGATATAGCTGTTAAAATATCTTTTTACAAATACATCGTCGAACGACATGCGGCGCGAATCGTTATAAGGGTTAAATACTTCGTTTGATGCAAGCAGCGCACGTGCTTCCGGATAATATATCCAGAATACTTTCCTTCTCTGAACGGGGCTATCCGGCACATCATCCCGATAAAATTCCTGAATTGGGCAAATTCCGATGATACGTACCTGAAGACGTGAATTCTTCTTGTCGGAATACCATGCTGCCTTTATCATTAACTGCTTAACTTCGTCGAGCCTGATTTCACCTTCAATGGTACGAAGTTCCATCTCCCCTGTTTCAAAATTACGGACTTCCCTGGTGCGCACTTCTGCTCCAAAAGATTCTTTC
>CAZMDP010000384.1:0-957 GCA_964565015.1 uncultured Prolixibacteraceae bacterium
GTGTTTTGCAACCGCCCTGTAAAAGTATGGTTCAGGCAGGTGTGGCTTAAACTTGATAACGATATTAAAATATTCGATGGCTCCTACGTAATTCCCTATCGAAATACGGGTCTGGCCTACCCTGATGTAATGGTTGATGTTGAGTTGGGCCGACAAACTGCCCGCCATGAAAAAGTTCAAAATAAGTAGTAATCCGCTTCGCCTCATTTTTCAATTAAAAAAGCAAAAATAGTATTTTGATGCCATGTGGCCGGTAATGCTTAATTTTATTTAACTTTTACACCACTATTAAACAAGCATAATGGAAAAAAGATGTAATTGGGCAACTAATGACCCTGAAATGATTAAATATCACGATACCGAATGGGGCGTTCCGCTTCACGACGACCGGAAATTGTTCGAGTTTATAGTACTGGAGGGTTTTCAGGCCGGACTGAGCTGGTCAAATGTACTGAAAAAAAGGGAGGCATTCAGGGAAGTTTTTTCCGGTTTTGATCCTGAAAAGGTAGCCAATTTTGCTGAAGCTGATGTGGAAAGACTTATGCAGGACAAGCGGATTATCCGAAACAGGCTTAAAATATTGGCTGCTATTAACAATGCACAGCAATTCCTGAAAATCAGGGAAGAGTTTGGCAGTTTCGACAGGTATATATGGGGTTTCGTTAACCATAAACCTATTATCAATCATTTTGAAAAGCTTTCTGATTTGCCGGCGAAATCAACATTTTCGGATACCATTTCAAAAGTCATCCTGATTGTGAATTTAATTATTCCGTACCTGACGGCACTAACAGGCGAAGAGCCAACGCTTTTCTACCGATATTTAATCCCTACGGGATTTTACGATCTGCAATAATGTAAGTTAAAATGCTGGATAATATGAAGTTATTAAAGCTTAAATTTATAATTCCTCATCTTGCCCAAACCGGTAATTTATGTCCCGTTAGGGACAAAATA
>CAZMDP010000384.1:1057-3469 GCA_964565015.1 uncultured Prolixibacteraceae bacterium
TCGGTAGAAGCCATGCAGTTTAAAGAACCAGAGTCCCGTATGGGACGAAACAGACTGTCTGATTGTGAATTTAATCATTCCGTACCTGACGACACTTGCGGGTGTGGCGCTGACGATTTTCTACCGATATTTAATCCCTACGGGATTGTTAAAATACAACATTAATCAAATAAAATAAATCATTTATGGCTAACACGTATACACAAATCCACATTCATTCCGTGTTTTCGGTGCAAAACAGGGAATGTATAATTTTACAAAACTGGAAAGATGAATTATATAAATATATCACTGGTATAGTCCATAACCACAAACATAAATTGCTGGCGATTAACGGTATGCCCGACCATGTTCATTTATTAATCGGCCTTCGGCCAACACAATCATTGTCCGAATTAATGCAAGACATAAAAGGCAGTTCATCGAAATGGATAAACGAAAAACGATTTGTCCGAGGTCGTTTTTCATGGCAAGAGGGATTTGGAGCCTTCTCGTATAGTAAGGCAGAATTACCAAAAGTGTTGAATTACATTGACAATCAAGCAGTACATCATAAGAAGAAAACATTTATAGAAGAATATCTGGATATGTTGAAAGAGTTCGAAATAGATTTTGATGAGAGGTATCTGTTTAAACCTGTGGAAATTGATTATATCGAACCTGACGGCAATATCTGATTATAGATTATCGAATCTTCTACTGATATCATGTCATTGAATGAGTGTCTTCAAGGACATCATTATATATGGAACCCGATGAAATGGTGTGAATATTTTTTAACAACATGACATTTTTCGATTACAGTTTATATTTGTCCCGTTAGGGACAAAATATCGGTAGAAGCCATGCAGTTTAAAGAACCAGAGTCCCGTATGGGACGAAACAGACCGTCTGATTGTGAATTTAAACATTCCGTACCTGATGGCACTTGCGGGTGTGGCGCCAACGGTTTTCTATTGATATGTAATCCTTAAGGGCTTTTCCGTTAAACAATCATTTATGTTAATTGAGGCCACCGGAATGGTGAACGATCACCTGGTAAATTGTTTCAGGCACAAAGAGGTACAGCAAAATTTGTAACGTGTTGTAAAACATGTTAATCGAGGTTAAATTTTTTGGTTGTTATCCCTCCGGAAGTTATATTTGAAATTGGTATAAAAATATGTGTCATGGAAGGTTTAACACGGCGAAACATACTTAAATCTTTGGTAGCTGCACCAGTCGCAATATATTCCACTCAAATTGATTCTTTCATGGAAGATATTTCATCTAACAAACCGGAATCTTTTGAACCCGGATACCTGAAACTTCACCGATCGGGCGAATTAAAACAACGTGCTGAACAATTATGGGATATGATGGAAAGTTGCAGCCTTTGTCCGCGTATGTGCGGTGCAAACAAGCTGAAAGGCAAAAGGGGGTTTTGCGGTGCCGGTTCGAAGCTCGAAATTTCGTCGTTTCACCCGCACTTTGGCGAGGAGCGCCCATTGGTCGGCAAAGGTGGTTCAGGTACCATATTTCTTACCCATTGTCCGCTGCGTTGTGTCTTTTGCATAAACTGGGAAGTGAGCCAGGGTGGGCAGGGTACCCGGCGGAGTATCGATGAAATGGCCGAAATGATGCTTTCACTTCAGAAAATGGGTTGTCCCAACATCAACTTTGTCACCCCAACGCATTATTCGCCCCATATTCTTATGGCTGTCGATAAAGCTGCTTCAAAAGGGTTAAAAGTTCCGTTGGTGTATAACACTTTCGGATGGGAAAGGCTTGAAATACTCAAATTCCTCGATGGAGTAATCGATATTTATCTCCCCGATTTTAAGTATTCCGACGGCAGTATCGCTGCCAAATACTCTTCGGGTGCCGAAACCTACCCCGAAATAACCCGGAAGGCTTTGCTCGAAATGCACCGTCAGGTAGGTGTTGCCAAACCCGCTAAGGATGGGCTTATGCGTCGCGGATTAATGATCAGGCACCTGGTTATGCCCGGAAATGTTGACAACACCAAAGGTGTGATTGACTGGGTTGCACAAAACCTACCAAAGGATACTTATCTGAACCTGATGTCGCAATACACGCCTGTTTATAAAGCCCGAAACTATCCGGAAATTAATCGCCGCATAACCTTTAATGAATACAATGAAGTGGTTGCCTATGCCAGATCGGCCGGTTTAAACAATCTCGACATTCAGGGATATTATAGATAATAATCATTTTTCATTATCCACGAAAGATAGTAATTTAGGCCTCCAAAATCTAAAATTGTAATCTATGCGAATTTTATTAGGTCTGTACTCAGCAATCATTCTGCTTTTGATCCATGTTATCCCTGTAAAAGCAATCGAAGATGCACGTTTAATAAGGTTTCCTCATATCAGCGACAACCTTATTGCATTTGTTTATGCAGGCGAT
>CAZMDP010000385.1:0-3463 GCA_964565015.1 uncultured Prolixibacteraceae bacterium
TTCTGTCCATCCCATTCAAGCTCTTTGTTGAGGCTCTGCAAACGAACAGCCAGAACGCCCATTACCACCATTTCGTTGAATGGACCGGCTTCTTTGAAATCGGAAGCGGTTGGAACCCTGTTTTCCGGGCTTTCTTTACAAGCACGTACCCAATCCTGTTCGTGTCCGCCCTGGGTGGCACGTTCGATGCGGCGACGGAATTTGGGTGCATCAGGCACACGTCCCGAAAGCAACCATGGATTAACGCCATAGCAACCACAGATAAGTTTGTCTTTTGTTCCATGGAAGATAACACCACCACCCTGGTCGTTCATGTTTTTGCCTGCCGGCCATCCTTCGGGTTTCATGGGCTGTAAGCCACCATCGTACCAGGTTACTTCGACCTGTGGCAACGATGCTCCCCTTTTCATTCCTTTCCACGGCCTTTTGGGAACGCGGGCAGGGAATGTAAGTTTAACCATTTCGGCATTGGGTGCACAGTCGTTAAGCAGAAGGGTAGAGCTTCCCTGTGCTTTGGTTGGATAGCCTAATTCGAGCCCAACAAATACGGGGTGCAGAATGTGACAAGCCATATCGCCGAGTGCGCCGGTTCCGAAATCCCACCATCCACGCCAGTTCCACGGTGTATAAAGTTCGTGGTACGGACGCATCGGGGCTGGCCCGATAAAGAGGTCCCAATCCAATGTGTCGGGTACCCACATGCCAGGTTCCGGACGGTTAAGACCCTGCGGCCATATCGGACGGTCAGTGAAAGCTTCAACTTTTGTAACTTCGCCAATTTCGCCATTGGCCAGCCATTCGCAAACCAGGTTTACACCTTCGCCCGATGACCCCTGGTTACCCATCGATGTGGCCACTTTGTATTTTTCGGCCAGTTTGGTAAGCAGGCGCGACTCATAAACGGTATGGGTCAATGGTTTCTGCACATAAACATGCTTGCCAAGTTCCATGGCATAAGCGGCCGTGATGGCATGGGTATGGTCGGCAGTGGCAATAATCACTGCATCGATGGTTTTACCCATTTCGTCGTACATCTTGCGCCAGTCTTTGTAAACTTTTGCATTCGGATAGGTATCAAATACACGTTTGCTGTACTTGAAATCCACATCACAAAGTCCAACAATGTTTTCGGTATTCACATTTCTGAGGTTAGCTGCTCCCATTCCGCCAACACCAACACAGGCTACGTTAAGCTTATCGCTGGGCGCTTTATGGCCCAGGCCTGCAATAACGTTACTGGGAAGAATGGTAATACCGGCTGCTGCCGCTGCAGTAGTCCCAAGGAATGCCCTCCTCGATACTCCGCTCTTTTCTGAATTGTTGCTCATAGTTAGAAGATTGAATTAAAAAATATTAATCTGTAAACTTTGTAAATTTTTTTAAAAGCAGCTAAAGATAGTGATAAATTTTTTCTCTCCGATGCTTTTTAACATTGATTAAATTTCAATCTTCCGTAACTAATTCAGTTTTCGGTTTAATTAGGTTTTTTGAAAGACAATATCTGACCCGAACTTCACTACTTTACGTTAGTTTCGGGGATTTCAAATTTTGTATGACATGATAATCAGGCTTGATTCAATAATCAACTTTTCTCGAAAGTAAAATCAACCAATGACTGAACTTTCAGTCTGAAGGAAATCCTGTTCCCTTTTTTCCTCATTTACTCTTATTCATTAAAATTCCATGTCCATCCTTCCACCGCCACCACTATCGTTCATTCCATTATTACCGTTGTTGCGATCCTGCCTGAAATTGTTGATCCGATAGCTTAAAGTAAGCTGAACCACCTGCGACTCACGCTCAAACCGGAAATAGTTTTTCAGGTCGGGAGTATTGGTTTTACCTTCGAATTTGCTGGTTCCGAGAACATCGCGCACACTCAATGTTGCAGTAAGTTTCTTTTTCAGAAGTTCCTGGCGGTACGAAATATTTGAAAAGAACATGCTGCTCATCTCGCCTTGCGGCGAGACCGATGGTCCACGGTAAAATGCAGTAAGTTGCAGGCGGCTGTCGTCGGCTATTCTGAAATTACCGTTCATTCTGACCGAATAATTGGTGCTTTCACGGTCGATGCTTTGCCCGTTAAGTTCGCCTTCAATCCGGTAGTTGAAAACACTTAAACTGGCATTCAGCAAAAACCATTTGGTCAGGTTGAAGTTACCCATCACTTCGGTTCCCAACGAAAAATCCCTGTTCACGTTGGTGCTTGTCATATAAACAATCCCATCGCGCAGTTCCTGTATGCGGCTGATCAGGTTGTTGGTCGAACGGTAGAAAAGCTCGCCCGAAATAAAATTTGTACCGAATCGTTGCATTATACTTGCCTGATATGAACTTGTGTATTCGGGTTTTAACTCCGGATTTCCTATTCGGATGGTGTATTGGTTCATATAGCTGGGGAAAGGATCAAGGTCGCCACCCGAAGGCCGGTTGATGCGGCGGCTATAGCTGGCCATCAGCTGCGTCGATTTTGTTGCCTGCATCGAAAGATGACCGGTAGGAAACAGATCGAAACGGTTTAACGTGTAGGGATTTGCTGCTTTTTCGTGGTCTATTTCCCTGAAAGAATATTCGCCTCTGAGTCCTC
This sequence comes from uncultured Prolixibacteraceae bacterium, assembly GCA_964565015.1. Classification (GTDB taxonomy): domain Bacteria; phylum Bacteroidota; class Bacteroidia; order Bacteroidales; family Prolixibacteraceae; genus UBA1413. The sequence continues at coordinate 2,588 of CAZMDP010000385.1, forward strand.
CCATATATTGCAATTTATTGACTTTGCCCGACCAGGTAAAATAACCTGCATGAATGTCGTGCCTGAAATTCATGGTGCTGGTAAACAGTGGATTAATTATCCACTGCTGAGCGTTTGTATCAAAATTATCAAAATCGAATACCTCTTCTTCCCATTCGAAAGTGGATTGCACACCGGCTTCAAGTTTATTCCCATTGGACGTAGGTTTTACATAGTCAACCTTAAATCTCATGTTATTCGAAATTTCGTTTTCTGACGATCTTATTTTGTCAAGAATCAATAAGGAACTTGAAAATGAAGAATTCGAAAGAAGTTCATCCTGGTATTCCGTTTCATCAGAAACACGTCTTGCAAAGTAAAAAAGTGCATCAAGTTTATGTGAACCCTGTTCGTTAAATTTTTGCTGGAAATTAACATTGGTATTTAAAAGATTTCCTTCCCGATTTGAGATGTTGTTGTTAATCATGTATTTATTTGCGGTTCCCGGCCGGGTAAATTCATGAAGGTTTGAACCGCCGTTGCGCTCATTGCCAAAACCGCCAACTGTTCCCGAAAGGGTGAGTGTTGCCATTTCGGTAAGAAACAGGTCGGCTCCACCCCTGATGTTGAAACCATTTCTGCGAAAATCGCGGTTACCATCAGCAATTAAAAAGAGGCTGGTGTCGTTCCTGAAAGTTTCTCTTTCCGAGAAAAATTTACCTGTAGAGTTGTCTTCGTTCCAATCGGCGCCAAAAAACAGGTTCGATTTTTTGGTTCTATAATTAATGGTAAGATCGGTCCTGTATTTATTTCCAGTTCCCACCATTGCATTTACAATTCCGTTAAATCCTGCAAGGATATTCTTTTTCATGACAATATTAATTATACCTGCCATGC
>CAZMDP010000386.1:0-3443 GCA_964565015.1 uncultured Prolixibacteraceae bacterium
CCAACCTTCTGATCCGTAGTCAGATGCTCTATCCATTAAGCTACGGGACCCTTGCTAAAAGCGGTGCAAATATAGCGGTTTTATCCGTTTATGTCAATTCCTGACCAAAAAAATTACCTGTATTTTCCAATTTTATCGTCAATCGTAACCTCACGGCCAAAATCCACCTCAATTTTCAGATTGGTAAGCATCCTCAAAGCGCCTGCTTCGGCACATGCTTCATGAATTTCGCCGATCAGCCTGAAAGCATCATCGAGGGTACACTCGACCACCGTTTCGAACGGACATACCGTGTAACGAAATCCTGAAGCTGCTATAACCGATATTGCCGTATCAACCAAACTGTAGCTTATACCTGTTCCGTTTTCGGGCAAAACCTGAATGGCAACATTAACCCATCTCCTCCTGGTCATAATAATCGGAGTTACGTTGCTGTTTAAGCAAATCTATAATTTCCATGGGGTTAAGTTTTTTCACATTGGTAATTACCATATCGTCCTGAAGGAAATTACCATATTGGTTACATTCCTCGATTACCCCCTGGAACAGGTCTTTGAGCGGAGAAGTTATGGGAAGTATAACGGTGGCTGTCGAAAAATCGATCATTGAATTAAGCTCCTCTAACTCACCGTTAATTTTTTCGAGGGCATATTTCAGTTCGTCGTGTAGGAGTTTTTTCTGCATTTCGGTGAGTTCGCCTCCCGATTTATGTAAAAACACAATGAAATAACGCAGCTTCTGCCCTTTACCGCCTAAACCGGTTGATATGAATACCTGCTGTTCGTCGAGGAGCGAACTCTGCAATAACATACGACTTTCCTGCAAGGCAAGGGTTGCCCAGTCTTTCAAATCAGGGTCAGGGTTTTCGAGATATTTTTCAATAGTCCTGAAATCTTCAACCTCGATACTTGAGGCAAGTGCCGTAAGTATCTTCTTTTTGGCCAATAGTGTTGTTTCCGATTTAAACAGGTTTTCCTTTTGTTTCAGATACCTTCCGATATTTTTCCCTTCCCTGAATTTTCTGACAAATTCAAAATATTCGGCCTGAAGCTGAACATCAATCTGCTCCTCCAGAACATTGAAATTTTCGGGAATACCCCTCAGGGCCTCCTGGATTTTTTTATACAGGAATTCGTCGTTCATTGAATAAGTTTTTCACCATTCACAAAAATAGCGACTTACCACGACAAAAAACACATTTTCCCGATTTTTTATCCAACTTTAAAAATCTATATTTGTGTTCTTTTATTATTTTAATTTATTCTTAATAAATATAATTGCATAGTGAAATTAAGCGAAGTTAAAAATAACGACACGGTTGTAATAACAAAAATTCTTGGACACGGATCATTCAGGAAACGGATTGCCGAAATGGGCTTTGTAAAAGGCAAGCAGGTAAAGGTTATAAAAAATGCTCCATTTAATGGCCCGGTTGAATATAAAATATTGAATTATAACATTTCACTGCGACGGTCGGAAGCCGAACGCATAGAAGTTGTTCCCCTTGATGAATTTATAATCCCCGACCAATCGGGTTTCGAAGGGGTTATCGACCGCAATGTGGCCATCGACCCTTCAGCGGTTAGGGGTAAAACCATAAATGTTGCCCTGGTTGGCAATCCCAATTCGGGCAAAACCACCCTGTATAACCAGCTTTCGGGCCAGCGCGAAAAAGTTGGGAACTATAGCGGGGTAACCGTCGATATAAAAAAAACCACTTTTACGGCACATGGTTACACTTTCAACTTTTTCGACCTCCCCGGTACTTATAGTCTCACTGCTTACACCGCCGAAGAGATATATGTGAGGAAATTCATTTATGAAGAAACCCCCGATATTGTTATCAACGTAATAGATGCTACCAACCTCGAACGTAATCTGTTCCTTACCACCCAATTAATTGACATGGACCTGAGGGTGGTTGTAGCCCTCAACATGTACGACGAACTCAGGAAAAACAATCAGCACCTGAATTATGAAAATCTGGGAAAACTGATCGGGATACCCTTTGTTCCAACGGTTAGCCCAAAAGGTGAAGGCCTCGACGACCTTTTGAAGCGCGTAATACAGGTTTACGAAGGAACAGATTCCACCATTCGGCATATCCATATAAACTATGGCGCCGAAATCGAATCTTCGATACGTGCCATCAGGGAAAAAATCAGGGAAAACAAACCCATTACAGATACCTTATCGAGCAGGTTTCTCGCCATTAAACTTCTCGAAAAAGACAAACAGGTGCTTGAATTGATGTCGGACTATCCCAACTTTATGGAAATTGTGGCCACAACCCATAAAGAAATTAAACGGATAGAATCGTTGTATAACGAGGAGAGCGAAACCATTCTTACCGACGCAAAATATGCCTTTATATCGGGAGCATTGAAAGAGACCCTTCATGAACCTGTTCCGGTAATCCATAATGTTTCGGATAAGATTGACCGTTGGATGACCCATCCGCAACTTGCACTGCCCTTATTTGCACTCATATTGTTTGTGGTTTTTTACACAACATTTACCATTGGCGCCTATCCTATGGATTGGATCGACATGGGCATTGCATGGCTCAGTGATGGATTGCGCGAAATCATCCCCGACGGTATGTTTAAAGACCTTTTAATCGACGGAATCATCAGTGGTACAGGAAGCGTCCTGGTATTTTTACCGAATATCCTGATACTGTTCTTTTTTATTTCGCTGCTCGAAGGAACAGGCTACATGGCACGAGCAGCATTTATTATGGATAAGGTAATGCACAGGTTTGGCCTTCACGGGCGCTCGTTTATACCCATGATAATGGGTTTTGGGTGCAACGTACCGGCAATACTGGCCACCCGCACGCTGCGCAATCCGGGCGACAGGCTGCTCACTATGCTGATTATCCCATTCATGTCGTGCAGTGCCAGGCTTCCGGTATATATCCTTATCATATCGGCCTTTTTCGAAAGGTTCCAGGCCCTTATACTGATCGGGATTTATGCATTTGGTATTGTTCTGGCCTTTATAACGGCTCAGATCTTTAACCGACTGCTATTCCGCAACAAAGAAACGCCTTTTGTAATGGAACTCCCCACCTACCGTATGCCAACCCTGAAAAACATCCTTTTCCACATGTGGGATAAAACCCGGCACTATGTGAGAAAAATAGCAACCGTAATCCTGATTGGCGTGGTTATCATCTGGGCATTGGAATATTTTCCGCGTTCAACTGAAAAAACTGAAGAATATCAGGCACGTATCGAATGGATTGAACAGCAGCCTTTATCTGAGGTTGAAAAAGCTGAACTGGTCGAAGTGGTTGAAATGGAGATGGAATCCGACCGGCTCATCAATTCCTATATTGGGCGTCTTGGCAAAATTATGGAACCTGTTATGATACCCCTCGGCTTCGACTGGAAAATGAGCATTGCCCTGCTGGCAGGCCTTCCGGCAAAAGAGATAAT
>CAZMDP010000387.1:0-1356 GCA_964565015.1 uncultured Prolixibacteraceae bacterium
GGTGGTTTTTTATCCCAACGAAATGCGGTTTAAAGATATGACCTTAACCGATCGCCATGGCCGGACGGGAAAATTCAGAGGTTCGGTTTATCACGATGGTTTTTCGGATATGATTTACAACCTCAGGGTGGACATCAACAATATGCTGGTGCTTAATACAAAGCTTAAAGACAATCCTTATTACTACGGAACTGTATATGGATCGGGATTTATGTTGTTAACCGGAAATAACAGTAATGTTAATATTGCCATAAACGGACGGACGCGTCCCAATTCGCAGTTTTTTATTCCCATACAGGATAACGAAGAAGCTGCCGAAAGCAGTTTTATACGTTTCTCGTCGGGGAGTTCGTCTAAACAGACGGGGGTTGTTAAGCAGCAATACACCGTTGATATGTCGGGCGCTAAAGTGGATATGGATATTGAAGTGACTCAGGATGCCCAGGTTCAGATTATTTTCGATGCCCGTTTGGGCGACGTTTTGCGCAGCACAGGTGCAGGAAACATCCAGATTCGCATCGACCGGCAAGGTAATGTGCGGTTTTATGGCGATTATACCATTGAAGAGGGAGACTATCTGTTTTCGTTGCAAAACCTTATTAATAAGCGATTTACAATTAACCAGGGTGGTACGGTTAAATGGCAGGGCGATCCTTATAATGCCATTATTGATATTACTGCCGTTTATAAAGTACGTGCCTCTTTAAGCGATTTGCTCGGAAGCATGTCAACCAATGGCGGATCGGAGTCGTCGGATATGTACCGAAGAATTCCGGTGCATTGCAATCTGATGCTGTCTGATATGCTTCAGCAACCGATGATTAAATTTGGGCTCGAGACCCCAACGCTTGACGAAAGCCGCGAATCGCTCATCCTTGAATACATCTCATCCGAAGAAGAGTTGAACCGGCAGGTGCTATCGTTACTGATACTCAACAAATTTTACACACCAGAATATCTGAGAGCAGCCGATAATAACACAGGACGAAACGAAAACACGGCGCTGGTAACTACCACCGAGATGTTGTCGTCGCAAATAAGCCGCTGGTTTTCAACTATCAGTAACGATGTTGATGTGGGTGTGGCTTATCGTCCGGGCGATAACATTACCAGCGAAGAGTTTGAACTGGCACTTTCTACCCAGGTGTTTAACAACCGTGTAACCATCAACGGGAATGTGGGTTATGGCAAGTACCAAACCAACACCAGTAAAATGATTGGCGACTTTGATGTGGATGTTAAACTTAACCGTACCGGTACCATACGTGCCAGGGCTTATACACGCTCAAACGACGATTTGATTTACGAAACCTCGCCCACAACACAGGGAATTGGCCTTTCGTTTAAAGAAGAGTT
>CAZMDP010000387.1:1456-3443 GCA_964565015.1 uncultured Prolixibacteraceae bacterium
ATTGAAGATGATATAATTTTTACTATTTTAGTCACGTTTAAAACTTATAAACACGCAATAATTATGAATCTTTTTTTAATGATACAGGCAGCTGGCCGAACGCTCGAAAGTGATGGTTTATCAGGTGAGCAAGTAGCCGCACAGAGCATCGACTTATTTGAACTGATGCTTAAAGGTGGATGGATTATGATTCCGCTTGGTTTCTTATCTATAATTTCGGTTGCCATTTTTATTGAACGCTTTTTGGTTTTAAAGAAAGCTTCGGTTGAAGATACCAGCTTTATGAACCGCATCAAAGATTATATCCACGACGGGAAAATTGATTCGGCCCTGGCGCTCTGTCGTGCCAGCGATCATCCTATCTCAAGGATGATTGAAAAAGGTATTACCCGCATTGGCCGTCCGCTTAACGATGTAAATACGGCCATCGAAAATGTTGGAAATCTGGAAGTAACCCGTTTGGAGCGCGGTTTGCCAGCACTGGCATCGGTGGCTGGTGGGGCACCCATGATTGGTTTTCTTGGTACGGTTATTGGTATGATTAAATCGTTCTGGGAGATGTCCACCGCCGGTAACAACATTGAGGTTGGTCAGCTGGCCGGCGGTATTTACACCGCTTTGGTTACAACAGTTACCGGTCTTATTGTGGGTATTATCGCCTATTTTGCCTATAACATTCTGGTGGCCAGAGTTGAAAAAGTGGTGTTTAAAATGGAAGCGCGCACCATGGAATTTATGGATTTGTTGAACGAACCGGCCCGTTAATATCATCAGAACATGGGACTTAAGTCGAGAAATAAAATAAGTGCAACATTCAGTATGTCGTCGATGACCGATGTGGTTTTTCTTTTGCTCATCTTTTTCATGATCACCTCCACATTGGTTAATCCCAACGCCATAAAATTGTTGTTGCCTCAAAGTCAAACGCAGACAGCCGCTAAACCGTTGACTACCGTGTCGATTACCCGCGATCTGCAATATTATGTGGGAACATCGAGGGTTTCATTCGACCAGATTGAACCTACGCTTCAGCAACGACTGGGGAAAGAATCTGATATTTACATTTCGTTGCATGTGGATGAAAATGTGCCCATGCGCGAAGTGGTTAAAGTGATGAACATTGCCAAGCGCAATGAATATAAAATGATACTGGCTACCAGAGCAAGATAATGATGCAAGGCAGAGAGAAGGAAAAGAAAGAAAGGGCCATTGGTGTAATTGGCACCGCTGTTTTTCACGGCGTGTTGTTACTGTTGCTTTTAATTCTGGGATTAAGCAGCATTCCGCAGGAAGAAGAAGGCATCCTGATTAACTTTGGCGATTCGCCAACAGGGTTTGGTGCAACCGAACCGGTTCGCAACGAGCCTGTAAGCGAGCGCACCACACCGCCAGCCACTTCTACTCCTACCGCGGCCACGCCGCCACCGCCTTCTAATCCCACACCATCGAGGGAACAGTTGGTGACACAAAATTATGAGCAGTCGGCAGCGGTAAAAGCCGCCGAAAAGGCCAAACAGGAAGCCGAAAAAAAGCGCATTGAAGAAGAGCGCAAGCGGCAAACCGAAATCGACCGCCAAAAGCGTATCGAAGAGGAGCAGCGTAAAGCCGCCGAAGCCGAACGCCAAAGAATACTTGCCGAAGAAAAGCGCAAACAGGAAGAGATGGAACGCCAGGCACAGGCTGCCCGTACCAATGTGCGGGGCGCTTTTAGCCGTACTGCCGGGTCGGGCACTTCCGAAGGCGAAACCACAGGCACCGGTAACCAGGGCGCCCTCACCGGCGACCCCAATGCCACCAGCCGCACCGGCACAGGGCTGGGCTCATCGGGCAACTCTTTTAGTCTGGGGGGCCGAAGTTTGGTTGGAAGTTTACCCAAACCGGTTGAAAACTGCAACGAAGAAGGCGTAGTGGTTGTAGAAATTGTGGTGGATAAAGCAGGTAAAGTTACTGCTGCAACTTCGATTTTACGTGGCAGCCGAAACCTTAC
>CAZMDP010000388.1:0-3433 GCA_964565015.1 uncultured Prolixibacteraceae bacterium
TAGATCATACTTTGATTAGCCCCTGCCACTTCACCATTACCAGTATTATTGTTACATCCATCATCGGGTTTCTTTTTCTGTTGATGATAATTGGTGCCCTGATTGCTTCAACCGAGAAAACTGTTGTGGTCGAGAATCAATCGATGCTGGTAATAAAACTCGATAACCAGATAGTTGACCGCACGCCCAACGATCCATTCTCCGACTTAAACATTCCGGGTCTCGGGTCTGCCCGAAGAGTTGGGCTCGACCATATTATCGGCTCCATCGAAAAAGCTGTTTACGACGACCGTATCAAGTGTATTTACCTCGATCTTTCGCCCGTTAACGGCGGTATGGCCGCAACCGAAGAAATACGGAATGCGCTGATTGCATTTAAGGACAGCTGCGATAAGCCGATTTATGCCTATGGCGAAATGGTTGACCAGAAAGCATACTACCTGGCCTCGGTTGCCGACAGAATTGTATTGAACCCACAAGGGGCAATTGATTTCAGGGGCCTTGGGGGTGAGATTACTTTCTTTAAGAATGCCCTCGAAAAGCTGGGTGTTGAAATGCAGATCGTCCGTCACGGGAAATTCAAAGCAGCCGTTGAACCATTTATGCTCGAAAAAATGAGCGACGAAAACCGTGAGCAAACTATGGTTTACCTCAATAGTATGTGGAACCAGATGCTTAAAGGTATTTCCGAAATGAGGGATATCCCTGTTGAAACACTCAACCAACTGGCCGACGATGTACTTACTTTCCGCCGCGGAGAGAAAGCGCTCGAAGCAGGACTGGTTGATGCCCTTTTGTACAAAGATGACGTTCTCGACGAACTTCGTGAAATAACAGGGATTGCACCCCAAAAAGGGATACCTGTTATCGGTGTAACGAATTATGCAAAAGTTCCTGTAAAAAAAGGTAAAAAAAGCACTTTCTCGCGCAATAAAATAGCTGTGATCTACGCAAGCGGTGAAATCGGGATACCGGTTATGGGGAGCGAAGGAATCAGCGGCGAAAAGCTTTCGCGCGAAATCAGACAGGTTCGTAAGGATTCTTCGTACAAGGCGATTGTATTACGTGTTGATTCGCCCGGAGGGAGCGCATACGATTCGGATGTGATCTGGCGCGAGGTAAAACTTGCCGCCGATACCAAACCGGTTGTGGTTTCGATGGGAAATGTGGCTGCTTCGGGAGGTTACTATATTTCGTGCGCCGCCAATAAAATTGTGGCACAGCCCAATACCATCACAGGTTCAATAGGTGTTTTCGGTACCATACCCAACGCAGGCGAATTACTCAACAAAAAGCTTGGCATTACCACCGATGTGGTTAAAACCAACAAACATTCGGATATGCCTTCGCTCACCCGTAAAATGACCGATTTTGAGCGCGACCTCATGCAGGAATATGTTGAGAACATTTATGATGTTTTTCTCGAACGAGTTGCCGAAGGCCGGAATATGACCAAAGAAGCAGTGGATGAAATAGGCCAGGGACGTGTATGGAGCGGTGAGAACGCCGTTTCGATAGGCCTTGTTGACGAACTTGGCGGCCTCGATCGCGCCATTAAACTTGCTGCCGATTTGGCTGGCCTCGAAAACTACCGCACTGTTGACCTGCCCGCTTTGCCCGATCCTATCCAGGAACTCCTGCGTGGCGGAACCGATAACATCAGGGCCCGGATTCTCAAAAATGCACTGGGCGAATCGGCCAGATATTACGAACTGATTGAAAAAGCAACCGGATTTAATGGAGTTGTGGCCCGTCTTCCATACGATATCGATATCCGATAATCTGATCCGATTTTTAAGGATTAACCACCAATATTTGTTACTTTAGCAGGTCAAAATACGCTGTATGCTGAAGCTGTTGCTATATCCCATATCGCTGTTGTATGGTCTGGTGGTTGCCATCCGGAACAAGCTGTACGATTTTAAGGTGTTCAAATCGAAAGAGTTCGATATTCCGGTAATCTCCATCGGAAATATTACCGTGGGGGGTACCGGCAAAACTCCGCATACCGAATATCTGATCAAACTATTAAAACAAAATTACAGGGTAGCCGAACTCAGCCGCGGATATAAACGTAAAACACAGGGTTTTAAAATTGTAGAAACCACATCTACCGTAGATGAAGTAGGCGACGAGCCGCTTCAAATGAAAAGGAAATATCCTTCGGTCACCATTTCGGTTTGTGAAAACCGGGTAAAAGGTGTCGAAAACTTGCTGCAGGAAAATCCTGTTCCCGATGTTATTGTCCTCGACGATGCTTTTCAGCACAGACGGATCACCCCCGGTATCAACATCCTGCTGATCGATTACAACAAACCCATAAAGGACGATTACCTTCTGCCTCTCGGAAAACTCAGGGAAAGTAAACTGCAGGCCAGGCGGGCCAATATCATCATCATTACAAAATGCCCCAACGAAATTACGCCCATCACGCGTAGGATAATGGCTAAGGATGTACACTTGTACCCCTATCAGGACCTTTATTTTACAACCATGGTATATGGACAGTTATGCCCCGTATATTCCGAAGCGAAACCAATGGACCTGTTCAACGATCCGCGCCATATGGCTATTCTCGCTGTAGCCGGGGTTGCAGCGCCCGAATATGTGATCCGGCATATTTCACAGATAACTGCTGAAGTAGATTCAATGATTTATCCTGATCATTACAATTTTACCATTGATGACATCCGTAAAATCATGCAGCGGTTCGATCAGTTGAAAAATCAAAGAAAGATTATTGTAACCACCGAAAAGGATACCGTTCGGTTACGGCAACTCGAACTTCCCATCGAAATGAAAAGAGTGTTGTATTACCTCCCTGTACAGGTGAAGTTCCTCGACAGGGAAGGGAAACAATTCGACAAAAAAATCCTCGATTATGTGGGCGAAAACAAATCACTCCGCGAAGTAAAAAAACACAAGGCCGGAAACGAAGATTATATGAGCAGGCCATTCAGGGTTTAAAATATTTATCCATCATAATCATTTTACACATGTTGAACGAAATAAAAGAAACAGCCCGTTTCCTTACCGAAAAAATAAATTTTGGGGCTGAAATAGGAATTATTCTTGGAACCGGATTAGGTGGTCTGGTAAACGAAATTGAAATAACTACCACCATTCCCTACAACGAGATCCCCAATTTTCCGGTGTCAACTGTCGAAGGCCATGCCGGGCGACTGATATTCGGGATACTGGGAAATAAAAAAGTAATGGCCCTGCAGGGCAGGTTTCATTATTACGAAGGGTACTCCATGCAGCAGGTTACTTTTCCGGTGCGGGTTATGCAGCAAATGGGCATTAAATACCTGTTTGTTTCCAATGCTACCGGTGGGCTAAATCCCGATTTCAAAGTGGGCGACATTATGGTGATCAACGACCACATCAACTTTTTCCCTGAGAGCCCGCTCCGGGGCCCCAATATCGATGA
>CAZMDP010000389.1:0-3421 GCA_964565015.1 uncultured Prolixibacteraceae bacterium
AGGGCTTCCCCACACAGGCTCATATTTCCCCATATCAGAACGTACAGGGGATCGTTTTCAACGGAGGCCGCCTCCTGAAAGCGCCTGACGGCATCTTCACTGTTGTTGGCAAAAAGATTGTCAACTGCTTTAGGCTCCGGATAACCTTTCATTCCGAAGTTGTATTCTTCGTAATCTTTTGCATAAGCCCGTGCGACCAACTGGCAAGCTTCAAGGCCTTGAGCATCCCACCGGTCGGGAACAACGCCTTCGATCCTGAGTTCATTGGCATACCAGAGAAGATGGATAAGCGACTGCCGGTCGTCGGGATCTCCTGCATCGATGTTGATATCAGTAAAAACAAAGACACGGGGAAGGTGAGAATCCCCTTTATTACATGAAAGTAAACTTAATGCAATAACCATCGAAAAAAGAATCTTTTGCAGCATACTTAAATTTTTGTTTGTGTTAAAATGTAGTTTTTCAAGCCATTTATAAATTTTCATCAGTCCCTGAATTTTTCTTCGCCTATCCAGTATGGCGTATAAATGGGTTCCTTTTCGTTGCGGGCAACCAGTTTAAATTCCTGAAGGTGGTGTTTGATAGTGCCTTTAATGATGATACTTTCCATTGAAGTGCTTAAATGCACCAGGTATTTGTCTTCCGGGTAATATCCTTGTTTTACCATGAATTTTAAGAGGGGAGCAATGTCGAAATTTTTGATTTCCAAAACATTGTTATTGAGCTTTATTGCCGGGTTTGGGGCCAGCATGATGTATTTTCCAAAACCTCCGGTTGGTTTGTCCACAAAAGTCCAGGTTAGTTCATCAATTTGGTGGTCGCCTTCATTTTTGCCCCATTGTTCAAACTCAAAACCTTCGCGGTAAAAAATCATCCCGATATCTCCGTTTGGACGGGCATCGTCTCCCGTATCGTTCAGGTAAAACTGAAGATAAACCACAAAACGCCTGCCTTCCTCAAAAGGGGGCAGGCTCACTTTCCAATTCATCCGGATTTCTTCAATATCTTTCAGTTTACGGGGGAGCGATTTGTTGTCGGCCCAACCGTGCCATGTTGAACCAATGGAGGCCAGCGGTGCTTCGGTCACATTTCCGGGCGAATTGGAGTCGTGTGTTGTCCAATATGTAATGGCATCACCTTCTCTTTTTACTGAAATGCAACCTTTTCCACCTCCCCATCGGTTGTTGTAAAACATAAAACCACCAGCTTTGTAAACAGCATGAGGTTCACAGGAAGTCCAGTCAGGATTTTCTAATAGCCCTGTCGGAACCTGATTATTTCCGCTAATGACACTCTTTTCAGAAATTTCTTCTAATGGAAGTAAGCTTAACAGAAAAAATCCCAATCCGGTAAAAATTAAACTCAAAGAATAATTCATTTTTTCAGTCGGTTTTTTTGTCGAAAGGTAGTTCACACATTTTCGGGATAAATCTTTTCAGGCGGGTTTCTGCGTTTTGGCCGTTCAATCAGTTCGAACGTGGTTTGCACCAGTGGTTCGGTATCGAGGTAGGCATAATGGCCATCATCATCGGGTCCAAAGCCTGCGCCGTCCATGGTCATGGCGATTCCGGCTTCTTTGGCTTCGGCAACCGATTTCTGCATATCATCAGTCAATATTCCTAAATGGTGAACGCCATAGCCATGTTTTTCAACGAACGCTTTATAAACTGTATCGCCTTCAAGCGGTTCGATCAGTTCGATGCGCATTGAGCCGATATTCGAAAGCGCTACTTTCATTTTGTATTCGGTGGGCTGGCCATTTCGGGTCATGCGTTTTACAAGCGGTTTTCCGTAGGTGTAAAAATGCCAGGGGCCAACGCCAAATTTCTCCCAGAAGTTTTTGGTGGCTTCTTCCAAATCGGGCACGATGATGCAGATTTGTGAAATCTCTTTTATCGGAAATTGTTTCATTGTAAAGGTTTATTTAATTCATTATCCAAAACCAAAGCCCAATCATTATCAATACCGGATGAAGGTGGCGTGAAGGATTGAAAGCCCTGGTTTTTATATTCACCAATTAATGTGGCTTCACCATTTCGGGGATTGTACCAGTAAGCCCTCACTTTTGGTCCCCTGATTTTTTTCATAACGATGGTCGCTGGTTGTCCCTGAGCCATATATGTAATAAGGAAAGAAGCATCAGAAGCCACTGCTACCCTGATGTGGTTGTCATCTTGGTAGTTTTTGCCATAAATAGCCGATTGATCGGGAACCAATTTCGAAAAATCGCGTTGTTCGAACAGGTTCCGAATATATCGGATCTGATTTGCACCAGGCCGGTCAAGCGACTCACGCCAATCATACAGGCAGGGAATCACCACTTTGTCACCTTTCCTGAACATCTGCCACACAGCATTATTCCCGTAAGTATATCCACATGCCCCTGATAACAAATCCCAATATGCATGAACACGAATATCATAGTCGGTAAAGAACCCTTTTTTAAAGAATTCCCTGTTTATTACCAGATTATCATCATCGAAAACCTCTTTAAATACATCAGGATTATGGCGCCACTCCTCAAAAGTCCAGAACTCCATCCCAATGTCCTCATATGCAGGTTCTGCTTCAATTGTGGGTTTTACAGGGAACAAAGTATAGTCATGCATCGCATGTTCATATACTTTCTGAAAACGGTGAAAATGTGCAGTCTGGTACATGTTAAAATCTAGCCAATCCTCATTGTGCAGCCAATAACTGGATGAATGTACCCCGCGTGGATGGTACGAAATGAGATGACGGCCACCATCGCCAATTTTCAGGCCTTCTGCCATATTTTTCCAGATTTGGAATGTCGTATCATTGTCAACATTTCTGTCGCCACCCAATATCCAAATGATTGGTTTGTCTTTATAGCGTTTACCGAGAAATGTTCCGAATATCCTAGCATTTTCGGGAGTAAAAACAACCGGGCCTTCACCTCCTATAATATTAGGAACTTTATCTCCCCAGGTGGGAAGCATACCAATAAACAGCCCTAATTCTTCCGCTTTATTTACAATGAAATCAACGTGTTCAAAATATTTTTCGTTGGGTTTGGTTGGGTCAAGGTCAATTAACGGAATTTCGCCATAGGCGTTGGGAGTTCGCAAACCGTCGAGTTCGGCCAGCACAACAGCCTGAATAACAGTGAAGCCTTTTTCTGCACGGTTTTCGAGATATTCAGTTGCTTCCTCGCGATTGAGTTTATGAAAAAGCTCCCATGCAGTATCGCCAAGATACAGGAATGGCTTACCTTTTTTATCTTGAAGGTAACGACCATTTTTACCGACCGACAGAAGTTTTTCAGAATCGTTCTGTTGGGGTTGGCAGCCCAGCAACAAAATGGCAATTAATATGAAACAAAGAGTTCTGCTCATGGTATTTAATTTAGGTTGTAAATACTACTTTTCTTGCTTTTTCATCGAGCGCCAGTTTGGCT
>CAZMDP010000390.1:0-3419 GCA_964565015.1 uncultured Prolixibacteraceae bacterium
AATTTATGCAGAAATTGTAGGAGGTGGTATGTCGGCCGACGCTTACCACATGACCGCACCCGATCCTGACGGTTTAGGTGCCAGGCTGGTAATGAAATGGGCGGTAGAAGACGCCGGCCTTAATCTTACCGATGTGGATTACATCAATGTGCATGGCACTTCGACCCCATTGGGAGATATTGCAGAACCAAAAGCAATACAAAGCCTTTTTGGTGATCATGCTTATAAACTCAGCATCAGCGCCACAAAATCGATGACCGGGCACCTGCTTGGAGCAGCAGGTGCAGTGGAAGGTATTGCAACCATTCTTGCCCTGAAAAACGGTATCATACCACCAACTATCAACCATTTTACTGATGACCCTGAAATCGACAACCGTTTAGACTTTACTTTTAACCAGGCAAAAAAACGGGATATTAAAGTAGCAATAAGCAATACCTTTGGGTTCGGAGGTCATAATGCTACTGTTGCGTTTAAAAAATTTTAGGGAACCGTGGTCCGAAGGTTGGCACAAAGAATAAAACTCTTTTCATCACCCCGGAAAGAGTTTTATTTGTTTATTAAAAACCTGGTTGGTTTTTATCCGGGTAAACTTTCATTTTACGACATTGCTTTTACGCACAGATCGGCCTCAAGGCTCGATTCAAAAGGCAATGTGGTCAACAATGAAAGACTTGAGTATCTGGGCGATGCAATATTGGGGGCGGTAATTGCCGATTTCCTTTACAACAGATTTCCTCAGGAAGATGAAGGCTTTCTCACTAAAATGCGTTCGAAACTGGTAAATCGGGCAATTCTGACCAACCTCACCTACGAAATGGGATTGAATGTTTATATTGACTCAAACGCCAATAATGCCATCGATAAAAGCCATATTTATGGTGATGTTCTGGAGGCATTAATCGGCGCTATCTATCTCGATAAAGGATATACAGCAGCCCGTTTCTTTATAATTAAAAGAATTATTCCCAAATACATTGACCTTTACGAACTTGAACAGCTTGATACGAATTTCAAGAGCAAGCTTATTGAATGGAGTCAGAAAAACAAACGTCAGGTCAAATTTGACACCCTTGAAGAATACCCCAATGGAAGCAAACAGCCAAAATTTATTGCAGTAGTCGAAATTGACGAAAAAGTAGCCGGAAGAGGATCTGGCAGCTCGAAAAAAGAGGCTCAACAGAATGCAGCAAAGGATACTCTCGCAAAAATGGGAATCGAGGTTGAGTGAACTTCTTTTCTTTTGATTATCTATCCAAATTATATTTCCGGATGAATTCTTTTGTTATATACGGAATTGGGTTTATTGCCCAGATTTTGTTTTTCGGAAGAACCATCCTGCAATGGTTTAAATCAGAACATGAAGGAGAAGTTATTTCACCTGTTATGTTTTGGAAGATCAGCATCCTTGCCTCTATTATGATGTTGTTTTACGGAATATTCAGAAAGGATTTTGCAATTGTTTTAGGGCAAATACTGGTTTATTACATCTATGTCCGCAATCTTCAATTAAAAAATGCATGGGAAATTTTGCCCACACCCCAAAAAATAATTGTTCTTATATCACCTGTAATTATTTTACTCTGGCTGCTAATCAGCAAGTCGTTTAACTTTTTTACCATATTCCGCAACGACGAAGTCTCTATAATTCTACTAATCTGGGGAACATTTGGCCAAATTGTTTTTACATTCAGGTTTATATATCAGTGGCTATATTCCGAAAAGGAAAAAGAATCGGTCCTTCCGGTTGGTTTTTGGATAATCAGTCTTACAGGGTCTTCAATGATTTTAATTTATTCGATATTCAGAACCGATCCGGTTCTTTTCATAGCCCATATCACCGGTATTTTTATTTACTTACGCAATATTCTCCTTTCGTTCAGAAAAAGTAGTTTATTTTCACGGTTTGATTTACCATTTTTACATAGTTTTGCCAAAAAACTAAGCGACAGGATCGATTGATAAATCTGTCGGGTGAATTATTGCAACATGACAACCAAGGCAGCATCGCTGAAAGAGAAGTATATGAAAATGGAAGGCTGGTCATCCATTATTATTAACTCATTACTTTTCATCCTGAAATATTGGGCGGGGATTGTTACAGGATCGCTTGCCCTGATTGCCGACGCCTGGCATACGCTCACCGATTCAATATCATCTGTAATTGTACTGATTGGCGGAGCAATATCGAGGAAACCGGCCGATGATGAACATCCTTTCGGACACGGAAGGGTTGAACATATAACTGCCATTATAATAGGTGTTCTCCTTGCCATAATCGCATTCGACTTTGTGATTCAGGCCATCGCAAAATTCAGCTCAAGGGAATCGACTGTGTTCGGTACTATAGCCTGGGTTGCAACAATAGTTTCGATTGTCGTAAAAGAAGGTATGGCCCAATTTGCTTTTTATACTGCTCGAAAAACAAAATCGAACATCCTGGCAGCCGATGCCTGGCACCATCGCACCGATGCCCTTTCATCCATCCTTATCCTGATAGGTATTATTTTTGGAAAATATTTTTGGTGGACCGATGCTGTTCTGAGTTTTCTGGTTGCCCTTATGATAGGCTATGCGAGTTTCGATATCCTGAAAAAAGAAATAAAGTCGCTTATGGGAGAACAGCCTTCGGAGGAACTCTTAAAAAAAGTGACATCAGTTGCACAATCAACGTCAGTAATTCCACTGAACATTCATCATATTCATATCCACAGTTATGGCGACCATGCCGAATTAAGCTGCCATATTAAAATAAGCGGAAAAATGACCCTGCATGAAGCCCATGAAATATGCACCCAAATTGAAAAAGCTTTATTGAACGAGTTTGGGTTTATTGCTACGGTCCACCCCGAACCCATTTAGTGCTGGTTCAGGGCCGTGAGGTGCGCATCCCAATCGATTTGCCAAAGGCGCTGCTGTAACGAATCACGAATAGTTTTAAAACCTTCGAAGTTTTCATGTTTTACTGGTTCCGATGGAGGTGCCTCCATTCGCAAAGGATCTATTGGAGAACCATTCTTATAGACCCTGAAGTCGAGGTGAGGCCCTGTTGATAATCCAGTGGAGCCAACATATCCGATTACCTGCCCTTGTTTGACCCTTGCCCCTGGAGTTATTCCCTGACCGAAATTCCTTAAATGCATATAAACGGTGGTATAAACTGCATTATGCTTGATCCTCACAAAATTACCTGCCCCTCCAGCCTGGTAGCCCCTGTCTTGAACAAGACCATCGCCAATTGAAACCACAGGGGTTCCCACCGGTGCAGCATAATCCACCCCGTGATGTGGCCTTCTGATCTTAAGTATGGGGTGCATCCTGCCATGTGAAAAATGCGAACTGATTCGCGAATAATTTAACGGGGTGGCGGAGCATGTCCGCCATGAGTTCAGGCTGGATGCGGAAATCCCGGAGTCGGC
>CAZMDP010000391.1:0-3418 GCA_964565015.1 uncultured Prolixibacteraceae bacterium
GTTGTGCCCGGCCAGAAAACACCGCAGTTCGATACCCTGTTCGACTTTTCGGCCCACGCCGGGTTTTACAGGAGCATTGAAAAATGCAATGGTTCGGGCGATTGCCGCAAAACCGAAATTATCGGCGGAACTATGTGCCCAACTTATATGGCTACCCGCGACGAGGATAAAACCACCCGCGGCCGTGCAAATATTCTGCGCGAATTTCTGGCAGAACCCGGTGGCAAAACCGCTTTCGACAAAAAAGAGATATACGAAATTCTCGACCTTTGTATTTCCTGTAAGGCATGCAAAGCCGAATGTCCGTCAAATGTGGATATGGCCAAACTGAAAGCCGAATTTATGCAGCATTATTACGATGTGCATGGCATTCCTTTACGCAGTCGTTTGGTAGCATACCTACCCCGCCTCGAAAGTTTTGCTATGCTTGTGCAGCCAATCGCCAATGCTGTGATGTCAACCAAACTTTTCCGAAGTGCACTAGGTTTTACCACAAAAAGACCATTGCCCTCTTTATCGAGGCTCACGCTGAACAGGTGGTACCGCAACGGTTCTGCCTTAACCAACGGGAAGCCAGCCAGAAAGGTCTATCTCTTCAACGACGAATTTACAAACTTTCATGAGAGCGATATAGGCATAAAAGCCATCCTGCTGCTTACCCGGCTTGGTTATGAAGTTCGTATCCCTATTCATAAAGAAAGCGGCCGCACATGGTTATCGAAAGGATTGGTTCGAACTGCGAAGAAAATAGCCAACGAAAACGTGCTTTTACTGAAAGACCTGATTAATGAAGAAACCCCGCTGATAGGAATTGAACCGTCGGCCATTCTTGCCTTCCGCGATGAATACCCCGACCTGGTAGATGAGCATCTGAGACCCGAAGCAAAAAAACTGGCCACCAACGCTTTATTGTTCGATGAGTTTTTTATGCGCGAAGTGGATAAAAGTAACATCAGCAAGGAAGCATTTACCAATATCAGGAAAGAAATTTTGCTTCATGGACACTGTCAGCAAAAAGCTGTTGCCTCTACCCTACCCACCCGGCAAATGCTTTCTTTTCCTGAAAACTATAGCGTTAAAGAGATACCTTCGGGATGCTGCGGAATGGCTGGTGCGTTCGGTTACGAAGCCGACCATTACGACCTATCTATGAAAATAGGCGAAATGGTATTGTTCCCGGCTGTAAAAGAGGCACCTGATCAAACCCTGATATCGGCTCCGGGAACTTCGTGCCGCCACCACATTAAGGATGGAACCGGCCGTGAAGCAAAACACCCGGTAGAGGTAATGTACGAAGCGCTCAGGGAAAAGTAAAGTACGTTTCAGCAAAAAAGGCCACCCCGAAAGGCAGCCTTCAATATTTTTATCACCTGATATTCTTGTTACATAATACCAAGTTTTTGTTTTACAAACGGAAGCACATCGAGGCTTTCGCTTGAACGGTATAAAACGGTACCCAGTTCGCCGCTCACATCAAAGATATAGATAAGGCCGCGTTCTTTGCCCACATCCTGAACAGCTTTCTGAGCTTTTTCAAATACCGGACGCAGCACTTCTGCCTGTTTTTGCTGAATTTGCTGCTGAGCTATCATCTGAAAGTTCTGGATACGCTGCTGCAGATCCTGAATATCGGCTTCGCGTGCGCTCCGAACGATTTCGGTGAGTGAGTCGCGCTTCTGGATATATTCGTTCAATTTGGTTTCATACTCTTTTTGCATGGTCCCCAACTGCTCTTCCAGTTCACCTACATGCTTATTGAATTCGGTTTCGGCCTTTGCGCGCTCAGGCATAAGCTGAATGAGGGCCTGAAGATCGATATGACCAAATTTAAAATCCTGGCCTGTGGCTATGGCTGCGATCAAAACAAATGTAGTGACTGCTAAAAATTTTGATAAATTTCTCATAATCAATGTGCGATTTTTAATTTTTTGTGGACAAATATAGAAATTAATTCTTATAACCAAGTTTCTGGAGTACCTGGTCGCTCAGATCGAACCTCGGATTAGTAAACAGCAGAGTAGTTCCTCCAGCTTTGTCGAAAATTACGGCATAGCTGCCATCGTTTGCAATGTCCTGAACGGCATTGAAAACATCGTCCTGAATGGGTTTTACCAAAGCCTGGCGCCGTTTGAACAGATCGCCGTTGGGACCGAAGTATTTACGCTGCAGATCTTTATATTCCTTTTCACGGGTAATAATCACATCTTCGCGCTTACGCTTCATATCTTCCGACAGCAGCACACTTTCGGCCTGAAAATCCTGGTACATTTTTTCAATTTCGGCATACATCGATTCCAATTCTTTCTGGTACTGTCGCGAAAGCTGATCGAGCTGTTCCTGTGCTGCCCTGAATGCTGGAATGTTTTCAAGGATATAGTCCGAATCGATAAAGGCAAATTTCTGGGCGAAAGCGCCAGCAGCTATTGCCACAACAAACACGATCGATAAAATCAGTTTTTTCATGAATTTTTCAATATTAATTGTTTATTTCCAGGTTTTACCTCAGACAAAATTTAAGCCAAAGTTGTAACTATCAGAATTGCTGACCGATAACAAAATGGAACTGACTGCCGCCGGCATCGCGCTGGCCAGGTACCCTGTCGAATCCATAACCCCAGTCGATACCCATAAGCCCAAACATTGGAAGGAAAATCCGCACACCAACACCTGCCGAACGGTAAAGCCGGTAAGGGTTGTAATTCTGGAAAACATCGTTGGTGTTACCTGCCTCAAGGAAAGTAAGGGCATAAATGGTAGCGCTCGGCTTAAGGGTTACGGGGTAACGCAATTCCATGGTAAATTTTGAATACATTTTGGAGCCGTTACGTAGGCTGAGGCTGAAATCGCGATAACCACGCAAAGCCACATAGTCGGTCCCGTAAATATTGTACCCCGACATACCCGATCCACCCACAATAAACCCTTCGAATGGAGAAGGAAGGTTTTTGTTGTAAAACCCTAAGAACCCAAATTCGAATGCAGTACGCAAAACAAGGTTCCGGTTGCGCGACAGGGAATTATAAACCTGGCCTTTGAAAAGCCATTTATGGTATTCGATCCATTTGTATTTCTCTGAATTTGGGAGGTCTCTGTCGCTGTAATCTTTACCTGTAAACAAAGAGAATGGTGGGGTCAATTTACCGGTAATGGTAAATTGAGAACCGCTTCTTGAATATAATGGATTATCGACAGAGTTTCGTCCGAAAGCAGTTTTAAAGCTGGTGTTGCGGAAAGTGCCGTTTACCTGTCCGTTTTTATCGGCCAGGAAATAGAAATAACTTCCCATGTTCTGCAGCTTGTAGTACTCAAACGAAAGCTCGTGGTAAACAGTGAAATAGTCATCGGGCCACGATAAGCGGTAACCATATCCCATGGCCAGGGCAAGGGTTTCCCAAATCTGGTCATCTTTTGAATCCTG
>CAZMDP010000392.1:0-757 GCA_964565015.1 uncultured Prolixibacteraceae bacterium
AAAATAAAATAAAGTGTACAGCATGTCCTTCCGTTCGGTTACCCAGGCGACCGACTCTACCCTCATAGGATGGATAGCAAATAAAAGGGTTACAATTACGGTTATAAACAGATTTACCCGCAGTTTTGTGAGGATGAAAAATAATAAAGCAATACAAATTATATGAAGAATGATATTGGTAATATGGAAAACTTTGGGATTAAGTCCGAAGTAATGGTGTTCAATGGCAAAAGTGAGCGTTGTTAATGGAGTGTATCCTCCTATTACCGTAGAGGTAAACATGTTTTTTACCGATTCCCGTGTCAGGTTTTGTACATTACGGTTCTGGGTTACATTAACATCGTCATCCCAGTTAACAAAATCATATTTAATGGCTGGCGAAAATAAAATGAACGTAAACAGCAGAATGACTCCCAGCCATAACCATTCTCGTTTCCCTAAAGACCGGGGTTGCTCAATTTTTTTCAATTCCTGTTTCTTGTTAATTCCTTTGGGTCGGGTCATTTTTTTAATCTTTAAAACGTTGCAATGGGTTAAAAATAAAAATTTATAGTCCCAATTCAAAATTGTTTTCGAATCATTCAATTTTTGCATTGACTTACTTAAATTTATCAGGTACTGGCTAATATTCATGCTTACTCGTCATATATTCACTTCGCTAAACCGTTGATTAGTTTTTAATATCTTTGCAGACTAATTTCTGTTTTAAAATGACACATCAAAAAATAATATTGCTGTTTTCATTATTTATTTTCTT
>CAZMDP010000392.1:767-3411 GCA_964565015.1 uncultured Prolixibacteraceae bacterium
ATACATGATTTATATAGATGTAATACAAGTAAAAAAATTAAAGAAAATATTAAAAATCCTACCAGATGATTTTACTTATCTTTGCCGGAAATTTGAGTAAAACAATGACAGAAAGAAAAATACGCGTTCGTTTTGCGCCTAGCCCCACAGGGCCGCTCCATATTGGCGGTGTGCGCACTGCGCTTTTTAATTATTTATTTGCAAAGAGACATGGAGGCGATTTTCTCCTTCGTATCGAAGATACCGACCAGACGCGATATGTGCCGGGCGCAGAGGAGTATATTATTGAAAGCTTGAAATGGTGTGGCCTTATACCCGACGAAGGCCCTGGTTTTGGTGGTAGTTATGGCCCTTACCGGCAAAGTGAGCGAAAAAACCTATATGCCGGTTACGCACAGCAGTTGATCGAGAATGATTGGGCCTATTATGCTTTTGATACCCCCGAAGACCTCGAAAGGTTAAGGAGTGAGGCTGAAGCCGCCGGGCAGGTTTTCTCCTATAGCCAACATACCCGAATGTCGTTGTGCAATTCGTTATCTTTGAGTGCCATTGAGGTGAAAAGGCGGATTGAAAGCGGTGAGCCTTATGCCATTCGCTTTAAAATGCCCGAAAATCTGGATGTTACCGAGCACGACCTGATCAGGGGTAGTGTAACTTTCAACACCCGAGAACTCGACGATAAAGTGCTGTTTAAATCCGATGGCATGCCCACCTATCACCTGGCCAATGTGGTTGACGACCATCTGATGGAAATAAGCCATGTAATCCGTGGCGAGGAATGGTTACCCTCTATGCCGCTGCACATTTTGTTATATCGGGCATTCGGATGGGAAGAAACCAAACCCCGTTTTGCCCACCTGCCCCTCATTCTTAAACCACAGGGAAAAGGTAAACTGAGCAAACGTGACGGCGATAAAATGGGTTTTCCGGTATTCCCGCTCCTTTGGAAAGATCCCGAAACTGGTGAAATATCAAGGGGATATCGCGAAGATGGCTATTTCCCCGAAGCTTTTATAAACCTTCTCGCCTTACTTGGTTGGAATCCCGGAACCGAACAGGAAATTTTCAGTTTGAATGAATTATCCGAAATATTTACCCTCGACAGGGTGGTAAAATCGGGCTCGCGGTTCGATCCTGAAAAAGCACGTTGGTTCAATCGTTATTATTTACAATCGAAAACTGCAGGCGAACTGGCTGAATTGTTTAACCCTAGGCTGATTGATAAAGGATTGGAAATACCCAAAGACAAGGTGGTTGCGATTATTGAAGAGATAAAAGACCGCTGCGATTTTGTGGCCGATTTCTGGACAAATGGTTACTATTTCTTTGAAGCACCTGTTCGTTACGATGAAAAGACCATAGCCAAACGATGGCAACCCGAAACCCCGATGCAAATGGAGGCTTTGGCCGGTTTATTTGAAACAATTGGTCAATGGAAAGCTCATTCCATTAAAGAGACTTTTTCGGTTTTTGTTAATGAGAAGGGTTGGAATTTCGGATCGGTGATGAATCCGCTCAGGCTCTGCCTTGTAGGTGGAAATATGGGCCCCGATCTGTTCCGGATATGCGAATTGATTGGTAAAGAAGAAACAATTTGCAGGATTCGCAAAGCTATTCAGGTAATAAATAACTAATCCGCTTACCTTGTTTTATTGTTTCTATTCTTTATTACAAAGCTGACTCTATGCTTGATTATCAGATCGCCACATCCGATATTGAAAATGAAATTGATATTGAACCTGAAAACCTGGTTGTTGTTCAGGGGGCAAGGGTACATAACCTGAAAAACATCGATGTAGAAATTCCCCGGAACAAACTTACCGTAATTACCGGGCTGAGTGGCAGCGGAAAATCATCGCTGGCTTTCGATACTATTTATGCCGAAGGACAACGTAGGTACATCGAAACGTTTTCGGCGTATGCGCGTTCTTTTCTTGGAAACATGGAACGTCCCGATGTGGACAAAATTACGGGCCTTAGTCCGGTTATATCCATCGAACAGAAAGTGACCAGCCGCAACCCGCGTTCAACAGTTGGAACAGTTACTGAAATTTACGACTTTCTGCGCCTTTTATATGCAAGGGCTTCCGAAGCTTTTTCCTATAATACCGGCGAAAAAATGGTGAAATACACCGAAGAGAAAATCGTGCAGTTAATTAAAGAGAAATTTTCGGGAAGAAAAATACATGTTCTGGCGCCTCAGGTTAAAGGCCGTAAAGGACACTACAGGGAACTTTTCGAGCAGATGCGCCGCAAAGGTTTTCTTTATGCAAGGGTTGACGGCGAAATAAAAGAACTGACCCATGGTTTTAAGGTTGACCGATACAAGAACCATTTTATCGAGATGATGATCGACAAACTGGTTGTTGATGAAGCTTCGGAAAAACGTTTGAAAGAGAGTTTGCACACAGCAATGATACAAGGTCATGGGATAACCATGATCCTCGATCATGAGTCGGGAGAAGTTAAATACTACAGTCGGCAGTTGATGTGCCCAACCACCGGAATTTCATATGCCGAACCTGCACCGCATAGTTTCTCGTTCAACTCACCACAGGGGGCCTGCCCAAAATGTAACGGACTCGGGCGAATTGCCGAAATCGATCTGGATCACGAATCCTCTGACGGGGAGCTCAACTACCGG
>CAZMDP010000393.1:0-3406 GCA_964565015.1 uncultured Prolixibacteraceae bacterium
GGCAGCAAAGGTTTTCATAAGGTGCAAACCGCGCTGCGATTTACGATTGACGGCCCCGATATTTCAGATATGGAAATATGGGAATTCAAACGCAACAACAGGCTTTCTGTTCAGGATTATTAGATGGGTTTCAATTTTTGAAACAATGCGGCAACCCAGTTATTTTTTTCACGGTATCCGCTCATGTTTAATCCGTTCCATTCTGCTTCTTTCCTGATTTCATTGAGGTCGTGACGATAAAAACCACTGACCATAAGATAACCTCCCGGATTCAATACCCTTGAATAAGCGCTTATGTCGGCCAAAATGATGTTTTTCTGGATATTTGCCAGGATTACATCATACCTTTCGTCACCCAAAAGAGCGGCATCGCCCAATAAAACCCTGATCCGGGGCACCTGGTTAAGTTTGGCATTTTCGAGGGAAGCCTCGAACGACCACTGGTCAACATCGATTGCGGTAACCGGGCCGGCGCCGAGTTTTGCGGCCAGTATGGCCAGAATCCCTGTTCCGCAGCCCATATCGAGGAGCGATCTGCCCGCAAGCTCCATGTCGAGCATCGATTCCATCATAAGCGAAGTGGTTTCGTGGTTGCCCGTTCCAAAAGCCATTTTGGGCTCAATTATAATTTCGTATTGGCATACCGGATAGTCAGTATGAAACGGTGCTCTTATAACTACCTTATCAGTGATTATAAGAGGTTTGAAATAATTTTTCTCCCACAGTTCGTTCCAATTCTGCGCGGGAATTACCTCTGCCGAAAAACCAATATTAAAGTTTTCGGGCGCTCCGGTTTTAATCTGATCAATGTCAGACTGCTTAAAATGATTTTCAGGGATATAAGCTTCAAAACCGGTTTCGGTTTCAACAAACGTATCAAAACCAGCTTCGGCCAGTTCCGACATCAGAATATCACTAACCCATTGCTCGAAGGGTCTAATGACTGCTGTCAACCTGATTGTATTCATTCTATCGGTATAAAAGAAAACCGCTTCGGTTGAAGCGGCTTTCGATGATTTTATAGTTTAAAAATTTATTAAGCCCTGAAGCCATTAACAATGGCCAGAAAACTTTTGGCATCGAGCGATGCGCCGCCAATGAGCCCGCCATCCACATCGGGGTTGGCAAACAGCTCTTTTGCATTACCGGCATTGCAACTGCCACCATATAATATCGACGTTGCCTCAGCTACTTCGGCGCCGAATCTGGCCGCGATAGCGCTGCGCAGATAGGCGTGCATTTCCTGTGCCTGAGCCGAAGAGGCCGTTTTGCCGGTACCAATGGCCCAAATGGGTTCGTAGGCGATTACCAGTTTACGGAAATCTTCTTCCGAAAGCTGGAAAATGGTTTCGTCGAGCTGGTTTTTAACGTACTCGTTCTGTGTACCCGCCTCGCGAATGGCCAGTGGTTCCCCGCAGCAATATATGGGGGTTAAACCGTTGGCAAGGGCAAGGGCCAGTTTTTTATTGAGGATGGCACTGGTTTCGCCATAATATTCGCGCCTCTCGGAGTGGCCGAGTATAACATATGCGGCGCCGGTCGATTTAACCATTTCGGCCGATACTTCGCCTGTGAATGCCCCTTTGGCTTCGGCAGCACAGTTTTGTGCACCAACTTTTACCTGTTGGTTATCGACACTTTCGACCACTTTGGTAATATGCACAAATGGCGGGCAAACCACTACCTGCACTTCCGGGTCGCCCGATTCTTTCACAGCGGCCATTACTGCTTTTGCCAGTTCGACACCTGCATCCACTGTGGTATTACATTTCCAGTTGCCTGCTACAATCTTTTTTCTCATTGTTTTGATTTTATCTGATTATTTATTTTTTGCCGCGATAAAAGTACGAAGCCCTGAATTATGGAGATGTTTTTACCCCGGAGGTTTTGGTTATCTTAACCATTATTTCAGGAACTTTGCCTTGAATTTTTCGGGTGTAGGTATGGCGTTGCGCGAATATTTAGCCACAATGGTACCTCCTTTTAAAACCATTAAACCCGGATTGGAGCGTACCATGGTTTTCAGGTCGATTTCGTCGGCATGGAAAAATTCGTATGGGGCTCCGGTTTCTTCTGCAAAACGGTCGCAGTCTTCATACAACGACGAGGTCAGGCAGATGAATGAATAATTCTGGCTCAATGCCCATTTGGCCAATTCATTGATGGTTTCCTGGTTTCGGCGGTCCGATTTGTTGATGTCGTAAGCAATCAACATAAATACATAATCCTCGTCATAGAGAAAGAAATCGTAAATGTTATCGCCCTCGCGGGTTTCAACCATAAATGATTTAATGGGCGGACGGTATCCTTTCTTTATCAGGCGGGGTTCTTCCATGCTTTCAAATTCCCAGTTATCGGTGTCCTGCCAGGGATAATCCTCTTCGGTAAAGCGTTTTACCTCGCCTGTATTCTTGTTGCGGTAGTAAAAAATATTCTCATACACATCGTGGGGCGCATCTTCGGGGATGGTCATGGCTTCGACAATGTTTACCCCAACCTTGTAGGGCCTGAAATCGAGCACCGGCTCATGGTACCACGAATAACCGGCCAGTACGATATAGGCTGCTATGGTAAGGTAGCCCAGCGCATGGCTTACTTTTCCAAATAATGGCTTCAGCTTTTTTCGTTGCATAAAAACAATGATGGCCAGAATTATCAGTACCACATTTTTATAGAATGTTTCCCAGTTGCTGATTACCCAGGCATCGCCAAAGCATCCGCAATCGGTTACCGGATTTTTTAGGGCTATCCATAAGGTGAGCGGGGTAAAAAACATCATAAACAATAAAGCTCCCCAGCTGAACAGCCTGATATTTATGGCAAACAGAAGCGCTGCCCCTATCAGAAATTCGGCAAAGGCAAGCAGCACGCCCAGCGGGAAAGCCGACCACGATAACCATTCAATACCCATGGCCGTGAAATAATCCTGAAACTTATAGGCCGAACCCCACGGATCGATGCCTTTTACAAATCCCGAAAAAATAAAGGTTATTCCAACAAGAATCCTTGAAATATGTCCCAAAACTTTCATCCTGCTTTATTTTAATTTTCCAATTCAATTTTGATCAGGGCAAACACGGCATAATTGATTATATCGAGGTAATTGGCATCAATCCCTTCCGAAATAAGTGTCTGTCCTTCATTATTTTCAATCTGTTTTATCCGTTTGATTTTCATCAGGATCAGATCGGTGTAGCTGCTTATGCGCATAAACCGCCAGGCTTCGCCGTAATCGTGGTTTTTGAGCAGCATCAGTTCTTTTGCCTGGTTAAACCATTTGTTGTACAACCCGATGGTTTCCCTCTCATCGAGTTCTTCTTCCGAAGGCGTCAGCTCCAGTTGTATCAGGCCAATTATGGCATAATTTACAATTCCTATGAATTCGCCCCTGATGTCGTCATCCACT
>CAZMDP010000394.1:0-3401 GCA_964565015.1 uncultured Prolixibacteraceae bacterium
CAAAACCTGATTGCGGTCAGGCCTGATGGAAACCCTATGCTATCGTTGAACGATTGCAATATCCCTTCTTTTGCAGCTATGGTTCCTGCGCAGGTATTTAATTGCCTGAACCATCCGATCAGTGTTACTCGGATAAAGAATATCCAGACTTTGATTATCGGGGGTGGGGAAATCCATCCTTCGCTTGAAAAACAATTGCAGGAGTTTCCCAATGTAGTTTTTGCCACTTATGGAATGACAGAAACCATTACCCATATTGCGTTGCGTAGGATAAGCGGAAAAAAAAGGAGTGAATTTTATCAAGCTTTACCGGGGATAAACCTTTCAACCGATTATCGGGGTTGTCTGGTCATAAATGCACCCCGAATTAGTTCAACCCCTATAGTTACCAACGATGTGGTAACAATCACCGGCAATACAGATTTTTGTTGGCGTGGTAGGTACGATAACGTAATAAACAGGGGAGGGGAGAAACTTTTTCCCGAAGAGATTGAAAAGAAAATTTCGGGAATTATGACAAACCGGTTTTTTATAACAGCTATTTCCGATCCGAAATTTGGACAGGTCCCTGCTTTGGTTATTGAATCGAAACAGGCAGATTATCAATATATTGAAAATTTAAAGACCACACTGAAAAACGTTTTATCGAAATCGGAAATGCCAATAAAATATTTTTTCATCAGAAACTTCATGGAGGTAGCTAACGGAAAGATCGACCGTAGGGAAACCTTTAAATCGATGAATAGGGAATAGATTATTGGACAAATTAATTCGAAATTTCGTAATATACTGAAAATCAGACAAAAATTTTTTCAAATAAATATTAGTTTTACTTTTGCTTGTGAAAAATCAAAAAAAGACAGTATGAAACGTATCTTTTTAGTTACAGGATTGATTGGCGCCATGGCGCTGACAACGTTTGCAGGTGGTTTGCTCACCAATACCAATCAGAGTGCACAGTTCGTGCGTATGTTAAGCCGTAACGCTTCAACACAAATTGATGCGGTTTATTTTAATCCTGCCGGGTTGATTAAGCTGGAAGATGGTTGGCATTTTTCACTTAATAACCAGAGTATTTTTCAGGAAAAAACGGTAAACAGCAAATTCCCACTTTTGAACAATGGAGAATATGTGGGCGATGTAAAAGCACCCGTTTTCCCATCGGCTTTTGGTGTTTATAAAGTGAACGACCTGGCTATTTCGGTTGGATTTGGGCCAGTTGGAGGGGGAGGCTCTGCTACTTTTGAAAGAGGGCTGCCATCTTTCGAAAATTCCGATAACTAAAATTGTACCCGGTTTGTCTGGTTTGAAGGCTCTTGGATACGATGTAACCAATTACGATGCAAAGCTGTATTTCGATGGCAGTTCTATTTTCTGGGGTGTTCAGGCTGGTGCAACCTATCGGATGAGCGATATGCTTTCGGTTTATGGTGGTGTGCGTTACATGCCGAGCACAAATACCTATGCCGGATCAATAAAAGATGTTCAGGTAAAGGTTAACGGCAATTTTGTTAAAGTTCCGCCATTTCTGGCGCAGGTAGGGACCACACTTAAGACTACCGCCACCCAATTAAGTGGTGCTGCTGCCAATCTTCAACCACTCATCAATCAGGGAGCCGGTACATTAACCCTTGCTCAGCTGCAGGCTGGTGGGGTTATCGATGCCGCAACAGCAAATCAAATTTCGGGTGGATTGATTGCAGTCGGGGTTCCTGCGGCATAGGTAGCTGCCATGAACGTAGCAACCATTCAGGGAACCTATACTGCCTATGCCAATAACTTCAATGCTCAGGGAAATACACTCATAGCAACCGGTAGTCAGCTTGAAGATAAAAATGTGGAAACAAAACAGACGGGTGCTGGTATTACCCCGATTATCGGCCTGAATTTCTCTCCGTCCGATAATCTGAATATTGCATTGAAATACGAACTTAAAACAAAACTCGAATTGACCAATTCGACTGAAGTCGATGATCTTGGATTATTCCCCGATGGGCAGAAATCGAGAAGTGATATTCCTGCTATCCTTGCTGTTGGTGTAGGTTATCAGCCATCGAAGTTTTTCGAAGCCCAATTGTCATACAACATGTATTTCGACAAAAATGTGGACTGGGGCAAAAACGTTCGTGAGATTGTGTACAAACGCGATGTGAAGCGCGAAATCGACAAAAATATGTGGGAACTTGCTTTGGGCCTTCAGCTAAACCTCACCGACAGGTTTGCTTTAAGTGTTGGTGGCCTTACTACCAATCCGGGAATTGCAGATAACTACCAGAGCGATTTCAGCTATAGCAACCCATCCTATACGCTGGCTGCCGGTTTACAGTGGAAAATCACCGACGGTCTGGCTTTTGATGCCGGTTTTATGAACGTATTCTACAAAGATGCCGAGGTTACATTCTCCGATCCCGACCTCACGGTGAACAACGGAAGATATAATGAAGTTCTGGGCAAAACTACCATGGGCTTTGGCTTTGGCCTTACCTACAGTATTTTCAGATAAATTTTAGTGTTGAAACGAAAAATAGCTATCCGTTGCAGGATAGCTATTTTTTTGTTGTAAAAATTTCAACTCAAACCAACATTGCCTTACAATAGTTTATCTGCCAACTAACGACTGCCGCTGCAACTCCGCCATTCATTCTATCCTGTACACTTCGCCTGCTCCATGCCGATCGGTAAGCATTACCCTGTATTCGTTAAAAAGTGAACTAAACGTATCAAAAGCGGTTCCTGGGGTATTGTTTTCTTTCGAAATGTGGCTTAAAAAAACACACTCAAGTTCAGGATGGGCATGTTCACTGATCAGTTTAAATGCCTGGCGATTGGATAAATGCCCGTGAGCCGATGCTACCCTGTGTTTAAGGTGTAACGGGTACGATCCTTTCCAGAGCATGTCTTCGTCGTAATTGGTTTCCATGAATAATGCATGGCATTGGCTGACTGCCGATTTAACATTTTCGCAGGGTTCGCCTATATCGGTGAAAACGCCTACATTTTTTCCATTATGCTCAACCCTGAA
Source organism: uncultured Prolixibacteraceae bacterium (assembly GCA_964565015.1). Lineage (GTDB taxonomy): Bacteria > Bacteroidota > Bacteroidia > Bacteroidales > Prolixibacteraceae > UBA1413. The sequence continues at coordinate 3,023 of CAZMDP010000394.1, forward strand.
AGAACAGGGTTCTACCGCATCGTGTTTTTTAAGTAGAGTATGTACTTTGAACGAACCAACTTCAACCGTTTCGCCCGCATTGAAAAACCGCACAAATTCGGGCCTGAAGGTTGAACATAAGAATTTAATGTAGACCTAAGGCGGCCCGCCACATGGCGGGCCGGTTGCGGTTACGGTCGAAACAGGGAGCGCGCGAGCAGGACGAAGGCCCGGACCGTGTGCTTCACAGCCAAAGCCAGGGCGCACAGGGCCTTGAAGCCTAGCGGCAGCCGGTCGCCGATGGTCCGCGGGAGCGCCTTGCTGCGCTCCTGGCACAGGTCCAGGGCCATGCCCGCCACCTTCTCGGCCTGCTCTTCGAATTCCCGAAGCTTTTCCAAAG
>CAZMDP010000395.1:0-3396 GCA_964565015.1 uncultured Prolixibacteraceae bacterium
GGCTGTCTGGGTTATAAACGGCACCAGGTTACCCGGCACCCCACGTGGCAATTCGCCAATCAGGGCTGAGGGATGTGCACCAACGGGATTAAAATAGCGAAGGGCAATACCTTGAATACCGGGATTTGCCTTTGTGGTATCGCGAAGGATATCCTCACAGATACGCTTTGTATTTCCATAGGGCGATTCGGCCTCGAGACGCGGTGTTTGTTCTGTAACCGGCAGGATTTCGGGTTGCCCGTAAACCGTGCACGACGAAGAAAATACAATGTGAGGGATTCCAAACTCGATTTGGCTTTCGAGTAAATTTATCAACGAAACAAGGTTGTTCCTGTAATATAACAAAGGTTTTTCAACCGATTCGCCAACTGCTTTCGATGCGGCAAAATGTACGATTGCCTTAATATTCCGGTTCCTGTCAAAGAAATTATTGAGTAGCGAGGCATCTGTAAGGTCAAACTGTTCAAAGTCAGGCCTCCTGCCGGTTATTTTTTCAATGCTGTCGATGGTTGAAACCTCCGAATTCGACAAATTGTCGATTATAACAACATCATATCCTGCATTTTGTAACTCAACAACCGTATGCGACCCAATATATCCGGTTCCGCCGGTTACCAATGTTTTTTCAGACATTATTTGTTTTTCCCGCAAATCTAAGAATTAATCAAATGCCTGTCAGAATATTGATTAAATCTGATCCTGTTATCTAACAATTTTTTAGGGTCTTTTTCTTTACTTTTGCCATAAAATCGGAACAATGAAGATAGGCCAATATATTTTAGAATTGCTTGATGATTATGATTATGTGGTATTCCCAGGATTGGGGGCATTTACCGTTAAGGAGGTTCCGGCCAGTCTCAGCGATGGGGATAAAGTACTTCTGCCTCCGTCGCGCCAAATTGGATTTTCGAAAGATATCAGGATTAACGATGGCATATTACTGAATCATTTTGCCCATGCTGAAGGCCTTTCTGCTCCCAAGGCCCTTATTGAAATTGAGAAACTCTGTGCCGACATTCTTTACAGGCTCGACCACGGCGAAGCGGTTGATTTTGATGCACTTGGTACCCTCAGGCGCGAAAAAGACGAATATAAGTTTATCCCGGTAAAAGGATCTGAAGTTCATCCCGGGAGTTTTGGACTTGAGCCCGTAAAACTTAAAACGGCTAAACATTCTGAGGCCACTGCACCTACAACGGATGAAAAATTAAAAGTTGATATAAAACCAAAGGAAAGAAAATTTACCCGGTTATATTGGTTGTTTGCCTTACCGGTTATCGGTTTGGCGGTTTTTATTTATTGGTTTTCGATGCAAAACCGGAAAGAAATGGTGCCGGAAAGGCAAAATGCTCAGATTCAGGAATCAATTAAACCAGAACCTGTTTTGATACCTGATTCTGTTGCCGACACAACCATGCAACATGTAGCGGTTGAGTTACCGGCAAATGAGGTGAAACACCCGCAAAAAGGTTTATATTATCTGGTTGGCGGTAGCTTTAAAACACGCGAAAATGCCGAACAGTTCTTTGAGCAGGCTGTAAAAAAAGGGTATGAACCTGTCCACCTTGGCGAAATAGGGAATTTTCATGTAGTTGCCCTTTCGGTTTATCCTTCAGAAAGGGAAGCGGTTAATGCCCAAAACACCATTTTACGAAACGATTCCACTACGGGAGTTTGGGTCTATTTTCTGAAAGAGCCATAATCGGGGGAAAGTTTCATTTATTTTTTGTAACTTTTGGGGCAATTTCGTTCTGATAAATCATAAAAGTTACAAATATGAAAAGAAGAAGCTTTTTAATGACTACCGCTTTGTCGGGTTTAGCCCTTTCCATTCCGGCCATCCGTAGTTTTGGTTCTGAATTTCCTGCAGGGTTTCAAATACCACGCCGGAAACTTGGCAAAACTGGCGAAAAACTCTCTGCGATTGGGTTTCCTGGAATTATGGTGAATGACCAAACACCTGAATTCGTCAGTGAGATTGTTTCAAAAGCCTGGGAAATGGGTTGCAATTATTACGACGTTGCTCCAAGTTACGGAAATGCCGAAATAAATCTCGGCCCGGCATTAAAACCTTATCGCAAAAAAGCTTTCCTTGCCTGTAAAACCGGACAGAAAGAGGCCGAAGGTGCCGAACGCGAGTTGAATGCTTCGTTAAGAAACCTCGAAACCGATTGGTTTGATCTGTATCAGCTTCACGCGCTTTCGAGTGTCGAAGACGTTGAACGCTGTTTTGCCCCGGGTGGTATGATGGAAGTGGTCGAAAAAGCCAAAAAAGATGGGAAGATCAGATACGTAGGTTTCTCGGCACACTCGGTCGATGCCGCATTGCTGGCCATGTCGAAATACGATTTCGATATGGTTATGTTTCCGATCAATTTTTCCACCTGGCATGCCGGCGATTTTGGTCCGCAGGTGTACCAGAAAGCGGTCGAAAAGAAAATGGGTATCCTTGCACTTAAAGCGATGGCCCTCACCAGGTTGAAACAGGGAGAAGAAAAGTACGATAAAAACGTATGGTACAGGCCGGTTACCGACGAGGAGACCATGAAACTGGCCCTGAAATTTACCTTGTCGAAAGAAATTACTTCGGCCATACCACCCGGAAAATCGACACTTTTCCTGAAGGCAATTGAATTCATGAAAGATTATCGGCCCATCACCACCTCAGAAAGCGAAAAACTGGTGAGCCTTGCCAAAAGTACCGAGCCATTATTCAGGCATGGATGATGTGACTAATCCATGTGGAATACTTCCACCAACGGGTTGGTTACCGGCGAATTATCTGGATTTGTTTCCATGATATCCGCCATATATTTCCACCACTTTTTTACAATTTCGGTGTTTCCCAAGTCTTGTGAGCCTTCACTTTTCAAGGTTTTTTGAACCGCAAAAAGTGTATGGGTATCTTCATCGAGAAAGATGGAATAATCAAAAATTCCGGCATTTTTCAGCAATTTTTTCAATTCGGGCCAAATCTGATTGTGTCGTTCGATGTATTCTGCTTTTTTCCCTGGCAATAGTTTCATTTTGAATGCAACCCTGTTCATAATAAACTGATTGAGAATAAGGATAAAGATAACTAAAAACGGCATCGTGAAAGATGCCGTTTAATAAAAGCCAACGAAGCAGTATGGCTAATAATATATATTGAACTAACTGGAAAACCTGTTGAACAAACCCGAATTCTCAATGAACAAAATTTATACCAAACCTTCAATTGTTTTAATAATAAGTTTAGTAACGGAATGAACATTCTGATTGAAAACCTTCAGGACTTCTTCCCACGAAACAGGCTCTTCGTCGGTTTTCCATGAATCGTAGTCGGTACTAATGGCAACGGCAGCAGAAGGTATTTTCAGTTCGTTTGCCAGGATACATTCAGTGGCTGTGGACATA
>CAZMDP010000396.1:0-3394 GCA_964565015.1 uncultured Prolixibacteraceae bacterium
TTACTGGCTGGTTTCTCCAAAAATTGATGTTACTTTCAGTAAATCGTTATTCTGGTCAACCCTGGTACAATACAGCAACCAACGCGACAATCTGGGCATTAATTCGCGTTTGCAGTGGCGTTTTGCCCCGCTTTCTGATTTGTACCTGGTGTACAACGATAACTATTTCACTAAGGATTTTGGACCGAAATTCCGCTCAATTAACCTGAAACTGAGTTATTGGCTGAATATCTGAGCCTAATGATCTTCAAAGAACAGATGTGCAGGAATCAGTTTGATAGTTTTTCCATTTTTTTCGAGAATTTCACTCTGGTTAAAGGTTACAATGAATCCTTCGTCCATTTCGAGAATTTTCATGGCTTCATATAAACCATTAAACTCTCTTTCGAAATTCTCATCATTTATATTCAGGCACACCTGAACTACTTTCTTTACAAGATTCTTTTCAACGGTAATAAAATCACATTCGCCTTGACCTTTAAAATAATAGATTTGGCTGTATTTGCGTCGAAGGTGCAAAAATACAAGGTTTTCGAGCCTCCTTCCCATATTCTCGCTGGTTGATACTGAATTCCCGGTGTAAATGCCCGTATCCATTAAATAAACTTTTTTCGGATTGCGTGCCTGCACTTTTATGGAATGACTAAACAATGGAACAAACTCAAAAAGATATGCATCCTTTAAAAACGAAAAATATTCAAGAAAAGTAGCTGGCGATTTTATCCCAAACATGCCAGCCATTTTATTTGCAGAGACAAGATTTCCGATGTTGGCAATAAGAAATGATGTTAACTGGCGAAGGGAATTGAGATCACGTACCGAGTACCTGAAGGCAATATCTTTCATCAAAATATCATCTACCAGAGTTGTAAGAATAAGGTTCATCCCTGTTTTAACAAACTCAGGTAAACCACCTGTAAACAAATATTCTTTTAATGCATTTTCACCTGTCTCAAATTTTCTGAAACGGATAAATTCGGAATACGAAAAGGGAAAAAGTTCCATAGGTAAATGTCTGCCGGTAAGGTATGTCCCTAATTCAACGCTTATCATTGAAGCATTTGAACCTGTAATAAACACTTTGTAACCTTCACGTAAAAGCTGGTTTATATATTTTTCCCACCCTTTAACAATCTGTATTTCATCGAAAAAAAGAACCGTACTTTTTCTTTTTTCAATTTCTCTGTGCAACCTGACAAAATCATCCGATTCAAAGCCTGCAAGGCGGATATCATCAAAATTCAGGTAAACAGCTTCCTGATAATCTCTTCTAAGCAACTGTAACAACAGGGTACTCTTGCCACATCGGCGCATCCCTGTTATGATCGTTGCAAAAGATTCAGCTATAGGTATCCTGTCAAGGGCAAAACGGGTTAAACCCGTATCCTGCTTCAAAAATGTATTACGTTGAGAGTCGATAACCAATGCTATTACATCCTGCCTTATCATGAAATCAATACTAACTTTTATTTCTTTCATTACAAATGTAAGATATTTTTTATTTGAAATGAAAGATATTTCAAAAAATAAACTCAGGCTTTATTATCGGAATATTTTACCCGTTTCGGGAAACTGAAAATTTCATTTGCCTTATCAGAGATTAACACAAATGAATTTTTTCGGTCGGCAAAATCAGTGGGGCTTTATGGGCAACACCGCTTCAACCGCTATTTCATATCGTGCTTTTCTAACCGATTCAACTTCTTTTGAAATTTCTTCTATAGAAGGAACCTGGTCAGAACTTCTCCTTATTGCATGGATGCTCGTAGATTAGCAACCCACATACATTTATTTTCAAACTATTAAAATTGATTGCTTGCTAAGTTATGTTGTGAAACCCACATCCACCAATGGCGGAAAATCATAACCTTGGGTGTTCCTCCCACTGGTGGATTGCATGCCCGATTCGCTATAAAGGTATTTTAATAATAATAGTAATACTCCAATATTTACGCTATATATAGTAATATAAATCCAAAAATTACGCTAAAATTTGGAATTAATTTCCGATAAATTTTTGTATTACTTTCTGGTATTATTCATATAAATTTGTGAACCTTCTTTTCAGAAATGCCATGTATAAACCAATTGCCCTTATTTTATTGATTTTGTTGCCCCTTTTTTCCGAATCACAAGAACGTGCTTTTCTGAGAACAGGTGCCGGAATTCCGCTTTTTACAAAGCCGTATTTTCCAACCGACTGGGAACCCGAAAGGTATTCAGGCTTTCCGAGGTACACACTTTTTGCAGAAATACCCAACGTTCTGCCGGGTACGATGCATTATAACTTTTCGCTCAATCCGGGCATTCATTTCTTTTATATGGAGCAGTACGAAGGCCCTGGCACCGGACTTGGCGCGGGCAGCGAGCTCGAACTGAAACGGTATTCACTCAGTGTTTACCTGAAGTTTTTATATCATTTCTCAAGTGATGAGACAACCAAACATCGGTGGTATGCAGGTACTGTAGCCGGCGTTCAGGTCGCCCGGAAATCGGAAGGGGATTATTCGTGGTGGATGAAGCAATCAGAGGGGTATTCCACTGGAGGAGAATCAATTACAAATGAAAACGATCGGTTTTTCAACCCCTTTTATGTCGGATACCTTGTTGGGGTATCTTCAGGGAATAACCACTTGAAGTTTCTGAGACCAGGATTCGAGCTTTCCTATTATCCCGATTTTATTATTAACCGCAACAAAACAATGGGCTCTCACTCCAGGAGGGGCCACCTGGGAATGGCTGTTGTTTCGGTGGTGTTTGAAATTGGGAAATGAGTAATTATGGTTTATCCTAACTTTAGCTTTTTTCATCGCCCATTTGAAATTGATCGAAATTTTCAAGCCGGGTTAAAGTTTATTGGTTGATTTTAAGGAGAACACTATATTTGCGATAGTTGTTGAAAGTTATATTGCAACCGACAGACTTCATTTGGCTTGGAACAAGAGCCGATTTGCGTAATAGCATTGAACCTGCTGAAATAATTAGCAGCGCTTCTAAAAACATTAATTGAAAATCATGAATAACGACAAAATTCTTCAACAACAGGAAGTTGAAAAACTGTTGAACATACTGAAAGCCCGTTTTGAAAAAAATATGCACAGGCATCACGGAATAGAATGGGGCGAAATTAATGCACGGCTTCAAAAAAAACCCGAAAAGTTGTGGTCGCTCAACAGGATGGAAGAAACCGGCGGCGAACCCGATGTGACCGGGTATGACAAAACAACCGGCGAATATATATTCACCGATTGTTCGACCGAGAGCCCAAAAGGGCGCCGGAGCATTTGTTACGACCCTGAAGCACTCGAATCGCGCAAAGAAAACAAGCCCTGGAACAGTGCTTTAGGGATGGCTGCCGAAATGGGCATAGAAATATTATCGGAGGAACAATACC
>CAZMDP010000397.1:0-3392 GCA_964565015.1 uncultured Prolixibacteraceae bacterium
GAGCCGATGCCGGATCGCCGTGAAATTGTTTGGAAACCTTATCAATTTCGTCGAGTACAAAAACTGGGTTCGATGATTTTGCCTTCTTAATGTTTTGGATAATACGGCCGGGCATGGCTCCGATATACGTTTTCCGGTGGCCACGTATCTCCGATTCATCATGTAAACCGCCGAGGCTCATCCTTATGTATTTGCGACCCAAAGCCCGTGCAATCGATTTGCCCAACGATGTTTTTCCAACGCCCGGAGGGCCGTATAGGCAGAGAATAGGTGATTTCAGGTCATTTTTCAGTTTCAGAACCGCCAAATGCTCCAGAATCCTTTCCTTAACTTTCTCTAATCCGTAGTGGTCCTCATCCAGAACTTTGCGTGCATTTTCAAGGTCGAAATTATCTTCGGTATATTCATTCCATGGAAGCTCGAGTAAAGTCTGGCAATAGCTGTACTGTACCGAATATTCGCCAGCAGCAGGGTTAAGCCTGCTCATTTTGTCAACCTCTTTTTCGAAGTATTTTCCTACTTCCTCTGACCAGTTTTTCTGTTTTCCTTTTTCTTTGAGTTCCTTAATCTCTTTTTCGATAGGGTTGCCTCCGAGCTCGTCCTGTATGGTTTTCATCTGCTGGTGGAGCATATACTCCCTTTGCTGCCGGTCCATATCGGTTTTTACCTTGCTTTGGATGTCGCGCTTCAGCTCAAGCATCTGGACTTCCTTCACGAGAAAGCTTACTGCCTGCATTCCCCGTTCAAGAAGATTGTCTGTTTCGAGTAATTTTTGTTTTTCTTTAACTTCAATGTCGGTATTGGAGCAGATGAAATTAATAAGGAATGTGGAGTTTTCGATGTTTTTTACGGCAAACGAGGCTTCGGGCGGTATATTGGCGGTAAACTGTGCAATTTTAATCGATAAGTCTTTGAGCGAACTCACCACTGCATTAAACTCACTGTTGTTAACCGGTAAAATATCGTTCAGTGGTTCGACGGTTGCCCTGAAATACGGGTCTTCCGAAATGAACTCCCTGATCCGGATACGTCTCCTTCCCTGTATAATAATCGTAGTTGAACCATCGGGCATTTCGAGCAGTTTGAGCACTTCGGCCATGGTTCCAATGCTATATAGGTCGTTTACGCCGGGATCATCGAGTTTAAAATCGACCTGGGCAATAGCGCCTAAAAACTTGTTCCCCCTGCTGACTTCCCTCACCAGTCTGAGCGATTTTTCGCGGCCTACAGTAATCGGAATTACAACGCCGGGGAAAAGTACAGTATTCCGAAGGGGTAATATTGGCAGAATTTCGGGAACTTCGAGGCTGTGCAGGGCCTCATCGTCGCCATCGGCCAAAATCGGAATAAACTCGGGGTCGTTTTGTATAATATTTTTGAATAATATCGTATTAAATCTGTCGTCTTTAAAATTTCCCATAATATCTTTTTTATGACAAAATGTCGGTGTAATATCCGTGAATTATTGCGGGGATAGGTTAGGCAATTGTCGTGCCATCGGGGGTAAAAAACAAAAAAGCCCCGATTATCGGAGCTTTTGTGCCAGCTTCAGTGAGCAGGTTACTTATTTCTTTTTTCCATGTGTGTTTTATAACGGTTCATAAATTTATCAACACGCCCTGCCGTGTCAACAAGTTTTACTTTGCCGGTGTAAAACGGATGCGATGTGTTCGAAATTTCGAGTTTTACCAATGGATAGGTTACTCCGTCAATCTCAACATTTTCCTTGGTCTGTACGGTTGACCGGGTGATGAATGTATGCCCATTCGACATATCCCTGAATGCGACCATTCTGTAACTTTCCGGATGAATTCCTTTTTTCATTTTTGTATAATTTTTTGATGGAAAAGAGGGTATTTACCTTACACGTAATTACCGTTTTCCTGCTTAAACTTCCTTTTTCGAAACGGGTGGCAAAGATAAGGATACTTTACCAATATCCAAATGGCTACCAATGAATTTCTTATTAATTTTACATTACTTGGGTTGGATAATGGGTGCGCGGTGAAATTCTTTGTTCCGGTCGAACAGGTAGCGCATGGTGTAATGTGTTTTCATGTGTTTCCCTCCAACCGATTCGTAGAGCGCAATAATCTTTGGGTTGAAATCGCCAGCCCACGAAAGTTCCATTTCTTTGTACCAGGGCATGCTGTACATAACTGGCCTGAGGTTCCAGAAAATGGCCGCATCGATTCCCGAACGCTGGTACTTGGGCGATATGCCGATGATGATGCTGCGGGTGCGGGTCATAGTATTACGTTTCCTATACCACATCAGTTTCAGGATATTCCATAAGTTAAGTTTGCCGTTGAGTTTCCGAAGGATCTGGTTAATATCGGGTATCATAACGAAAATGGCTATAGGTTCGTTTTCGTGATAGGCGAACCAGATAAATTTCTCTTCGATCATCATTTTTGAGCTTACTAGAAAGTCGCGCAGTTCATCTTTATCGAGAGGTTTGTAGTTTTCGTGAAACCTCCATGCGTTGTCGTACACATAGGCAAAGTCGTCAACAAATTTATCTTTTTCGGCCCATGAAAAATGCCTGAAGCTGAACTGTGGTTTTTTGGCTACCCATTCGGCCACTTTCCAGAACCGTTCCGGTAGTTCTGGTAAGGTAGTGTCGAGATGGTAGCTGAATTGCTTAAAGTATAGCTTGAACCCGAAATTTTCGAATAATTTCAGGTAATAGGGCGGGTTGTAGGGCATCCCGAAACCCTGTGGCATAAAACCATCAACCAGCAATCCCCAGTTCATATAATTCTCCCCGAAATTGATGGGGCCGTCCATGGCTTCCATCCCCTTTGATTTCAGCCATTCACGGGCGGCTTCAAACAATATGTTGGCGGCATCCTGGTTGTCGGTACACTCAAAAAAGCCGCAGCCTCCGGTAGGCTGCTCGTATATAAGTGCCTTATCGCGGTTGTAAAATGCCCCAATCCTTCCAATGGGTTTATGGTGGTCATCGAGCAACACCCATCGGATGGCTTCCCCGTTTTTGAAGGAAGGGTTTTTTTGGGGGGTGAATATGTTTTCGACCATCATTTCGAGCGGGCACGCCCAGTTGGGGTCATTATTATAGATCAGGTGCGGAACCTTGTGGAAAAGTTTTCTGCTTTGTTTGTCGTTTACTTCGATTAAATGCATTGTTATCTTTTTTAATGATGCAATATATATAAACTATTCATATCATGATATTCATTCCGGCTGGAATTGTAAATCTGAATTTGCTCCCATGCCCATAAACACTTTCAGCCCAAATGGTTCCACCATGAAATTCGATAAACTCTTTGCAGATGATCAATCCTAACCCGGTTCCGGTTTCGTCTTCAGTGCCTTTAGATATAAATGTGTTGTCGATGTTAAAAAGATGCTTAATTTGCTCTTTTTTT
>CAZMDP010000398.1:0-3386 GCA_964565015.1 uncultured Prolixibacteraceae bacterium
ATTCGGAAGATGAAGGAGAGATTTTTATCGGATGTGCCGGTGGTATCGATACAGTTGCCACATTCAGATATACAAAAGAACAAACCCCATTTGGTTCAGTAGCCTTCAAAATAAAAGTAACAGGCCTGACGGGAGGCCATTCGGGCGACGACATACATAAAGGGTTGGGCAATGCAAATAAAATACTCGCACGTTTTCTCAGGCGTGAATTTAATTCATTACAGCTGGCACTTGTTGATTTCGACGGTGGAAACCTGCGCAATGCCATTGCCCGCGAAGCTGTTGCATGGATAGTAATTCCTGCTTCCCAAAGAACTCAGTTTCAGGCCGATTTTGACGAATATGTGAAAGCCGTAACCACCGAATACGAAAAGACCGAACCTAACCTTGAGATTTACATGTCGCCTACCGAAACACCATATCAGGTGATGAACCATTCGATGGCGGCCAATTTCCTGAATGCCCTTGTGGCTTGTCCGCATGGCGTTATCGAAATGAGCACGCGAATGCCCGGAATGGTGGAAACTTCGACCAATCTGGCTTCAGTCAAGTTCCTTCCTTTCAACGAAATAGTGGTTACCACCAGCCAACGCAGCGAAATCGAAAGCCGGAAATTCATGGCTGCCGAAATGGTTAATGCTACATTCAGGCTGGCCGGTGCAACCATCGCCCATTCCGAAGGTTATCCGGGATGGACACCCAATCCCGATTCCAATATTCTCAGGATTGCGGTCGAATCTTACCGGCGCCTGTTTAATACCGAACCCATTGTCAGGTCAATACATGCCGGCCTTGAGTGCGGTTTGTTCAGTCAGAAATATCCTGGACTCGATATGATTTCTATCGGCCCGACCATTAAAGGGGCACATTCACCAACTGAAAGGATCAATATTGCCTCAACACAAAAATTCTGGGATCACCTGGTAGATATTTTACAGAGCCTATAATTTCAACAAAATAAACCTTTTGCTACTTATATAATCAAATGTTGGGTTTCCACCCGAAAAAATCATTATTTATGATTGAAAACAGTATTTGTAAAATTGGTTTTCTGGGTGCCGGGGGCATTGCCAGGGCACATGCCTATGCATTACAGGCTTTAAAATTTTACTATCCCAATGCGCCATTGGTTGACTTTGTGTCGGTATGTTCGGCGCGCAACGAAAGCATGAATGCTTTTGCAAAACAATTTGGCTTTAAAAAGCCGGAACCGTTTGAACAGTTTGTTGTCAACAAAGAGATTGATACCGTATATATTCTGGGACCAAACAACACCCATTTCGGGCATTTCAGGGCAGCAATCGGTATGCCGTTGGTAAAAAGGATTTATCTTGAAAAACCGGTTTGCTCAAATGAAAGTGAAGAAAAAGAAATGCTTGCCTCATTGAAAAACAGCGGAAAACAGATTCAGGTAGGATTTCAATACCTTCAAACCCCTGCAGTACGCGAGGCTTTAAAATTCTGGAAATCGGGGGTATTGGGGAAACCTATTCATTTCGACCTGAAATATTATCATGGCGATTACCTTCAGGAAAGTTACCGCGAAAAACGGAAAACCCGCTTAACGCCGGCTCCCGACGGCGGCGCAATGGCCGATCTTGGATCGCATGGCCTCAGTTTACTGACGGCATTTCTCGGAAATGGCCTTCGAATGGTGGGCGCGGTTCAGGCCGGAAGTTTCGACGACGTTCCCGAAGGTTCGGACCTGTTCAGTTCTGTATCACTTCTCGACCCGGTTACCGCAGCGGTAGGACATATGTCGGCCAGCCGGATCAGCTCCGGAACGGGTGACCTTGTGCACCTCGAAATTTTTGCCGAAAAAGGAATGTTAAAATATTCGTCACACAGCTCCGATTCGTTCATGTATTACCTCGAGGAAACCGGAAAATGGACTACTCAGCCGGTTGGCAGCAATTACCCCGGCATAACCTCCTTCCCATCGGGGCATGTACCGGCAGGTTGGCTGAGGTCAATGGTACATGCACATTACCTATTTTTGGGAGGAGACGACAAGTCGGCCTATATCCCCGATCTGTTCCATGGGCTTGAAGTCCAGCGGCTGGTAAGGGAAACTGCAATCCATCTGGAAAAATATCGTAAATCAATCAGAAAATGATGAAAAGAAGCAGCGGAATATTGCTCCATGTAACTTCCCTTCCGGGAAAAGAGGGGATAGGCACCCTTGGGAAAGAAGCCTTTTCGTTTGTCGATTTTCTTGCCGAAACCAATCAATCGGTCTGGCAGATATTGCCTTTAGGGCCTGTAGGCTATGGTAATTCGCCTTATCTCTGCTATTCGGCTTTTGCAGGTAACCCGCTCATGATCGACCTTTGGCAGCTTCAAAAAGAAAATTTGCTGTCAGAGAATGACCTTTCGGCAATACCACGTTTCGATATCAGGCAGGTTGATTTTGAAAAAGTATCCAGGTGGAAGATAAAATTGTTAAGGAAAGCTGTTTTAAATTTCAGTGAAAAGAAAGATAACCATGATGGTTTCCGGGCTTTTATCGATGAACATGGATGGTGGTTGAACGATTATGCCCTGTTTATGTCGGCCAAATCGTTTTTTGGTGATATCAACTGGCAAAGCTGGCCCGACGACCTCAAATTCAGGCAACCCGAAGCACTTGTGAAATATCGTGAAAAGCTTTCCGGAGAAATTGAATACCACCTGATACTTCAGTATTTCTTTTTTGTACAGTGGTTCAGGCTTAAAGAATATGCAAATAAGAACGGGGTTGCTATAGTTGGTGATATGCCCCTGTATGTAGGCGGCGACAGCGTGGATGTATGGGCAAATACAGGGATTTTTCACCTCGACCAAACCTTGCACCCTACGCATGTTGGTGGAGTGCCACCCGATTATTTCAGTGAAACTGGGCAATTATGGGGCAATCCGGTATATAACTGGCAAAAACTTAAAGAGCAGAACTATCATTGGTGGCTTGCCCGCATCCATTTTACGCTGAAAATGTTTAACAGGGTCAGGATTGACCATTTCAGAGGACTTGAATCGTATTGGTCTGTTCCGGCGGGCGAAGAAACTGCAATAAATGGTAAATGGGAACCTGCTCAGGGTTATGAAATGCTAAGCCTGTTGAAAAGCCAGATTGGGGAGCTCCCCTTAATTGCCGAAGACCTTGGATTAATTACGCCCGAGGTTGACCGGTTGCGACTGGCTTTCGGTCTGCCGGGTATGAAAGTACTACAGTTTGCTTTTACATCAGACCCGAAAAACGAACATTTGCCCCACAATTTCGAAACCAATTGTATGGTTTACACCGGCACACACGATAACGATACCACCTGGGCCTGGTTGCATGCACTATCGCATGAGCAAAAGAAGGAAGTAATGAAATGGTTGCGCATGTATGAGAGAAAACCGGT
>CAZMDP010000399.1:0-3385 GCA_964565015.1 uncultured Prolixibacteraceae bacterium
GGTGTTTCAACCAATTCTGTTTTTACGTCCGAGGTTTTCGATTGATTAAGTTTTGAACTATTTTCATGCGTATTAACAATCTCTTCCATCAGCCTGATATTTTGTTCTTTAGCTTTTGGCTTACTGATTATTACTTTATTTTCACCGGGTAAATATGAACCTTTGAATTCTCCAGAGTTTATCCATTCTGCCATCGTTTCCAAATCTTTGTTGCTTCCCGAAATACTCAATGTGTCGTTGCTGAAAGTGGCCACAAAAGGTTCCTTATTTTCAGGAAATTTTACCGATGAAAATTCTTTTTGCTCACAGGCAAAAACCACAATGAGCCCGGCTGCCAGAACAATTCCCAACGAAAATTTTGCTTTCGACAAATGCGTTGATTCCATCCGGGTCATCATCCTGATACGGTTTCTGATAAGCGAATAATTAAAATGACTGGTGCCCAGTACAGGGCCTCCTATACATTGGTTAAGCAAAAGCTCCTGGTACTCATGAGGCTTAATTCCCTCCTTAAGTACGGCCTTATCGGCCAGGTATTCGTGGTTTTCGCGGATAGCACGCCTGAGCAACCACATAAACGGATTAAACCATTGGATAATGGTAAGAATCTCAAGTATCAGCACGTCGAAAGTATGGCCTTGCCTCACATGCTCCATCTCATGAAGAATCATGCGTTGATGTCCGGCAGTTTCCTGAAAATTATTGCTTACAAAAATGTAGTTCAAAAAAGAAAAAGGACTGATGGGCGAATTTACCAGTAGGAGTTTATACCCGTTGGCTTTCACAACCCTACTCCGGCGAATAATCAACCAGAGTTGTACCATGCGAAACATAAAAAGCGAGGCTAAAACAAATAAACCGGTAAGATAGATCCATACAATTATTGTTGAAGACAAAACCACTGTTTCAACCGATTCGCTGAATCCCTGACTGCTCACGATTACGGTTTCGAGGAGATTCTGATAAGGTGTAACCCTTACTTCTTCAATCATATTTGATTGTGGCTCAAATACAGGAATATGCAGCAGTGGAAGCACCAGCGAAAATAAAACCGAAAAGAGCAGGAATATACGGTTCATGCGAAAAAAAGTCTCTTTCCGCAGAAAAATCAGGTAAATTGCCGATAGTATGGACAAACTTATACCCGATTCAACAAGAAAGTTTATTATGCTATTCATTTTCGGTACCACCTGGGCTTTCCAGGTCTCGTTTTACTTCCTTCAGCAGGTCATCCAGCTCGGAAACCGATAACTTATCCTCTTTTGCAAAAAAAGAAACCATCTCCTGAAAAGAGCCTTTAAAATAGTTCCGCACAAAATTTTTCATAAAAGAGCGGGTGTATTCCTTTTTCGAAACCAGGGGGAAGTACTCATGGGTTTTTCCGTAAGCGTTATGGTCAACAAAACCTTTTTGTTCCAGAATACGCACAATGGTCGATACGGTGTTGTACGCAGGTTTGGGATCAGGCATTTTTTCGATTATATCCTTTACAAAACCTTTTTCAAGCTCCCAAAGAATATGCATAATTTGCTCTTCGGCTTTGGTAAGTTCTTTCATATCTGACTAAAATGAATCAGCAGTTCAACCACAAAAATCATACCCAAAAACTAAACAATTAGTTAATTCACTAATGGTTTAGTTCGAACAATAAATTACTGAAGTACAAAATTGATGGGTACGGTGTAGCTCACGTTAACCGCTTCGCCCCTTTGCCTGCCAGGCACCCATTGAGGGAGTCCCTCAACAACACGTAAGGCTTCCTCATCGAGCAAAGGATGAACACCGCGGGCAATCCTCGAACCTTTTACCGAACCATCTTTTGAAACGATAAAAGTTACATAAACTTTGCCCTGTATGCTGTCTTTCATAGCTTCGATCGGATACCTGATATTGTTGGCTATATTTTTTCGGAGAGCTGCTTCTCCTCCCGGAAATTCGGGCATCTCTTCAACAATAAAAAATACCGGATCATCGGGCGTTTCATCCGAGAAATAAAAATTCAGAATGGCTGAATCTTTTCCGATAAATGTTTCTGGTTTTCCATGTTGCAGATAATGGCGCATTTTTTCAATCAGTTCAATATTTCCGGATAAATTCATGCTGTTACCGCTGAATTTTACGGTAACGGTTTCGTCGCCCGGTTTATCCGCTCCATCGAGGGCAAAACTTACAGGCAATACAAATTCTACCTTAACCGCTTTTCCCCTTTGTTTACCGGGCTTCCATGCTGGCATCAGATTGATGACCCTAAGCGCTTCAGCATCGAGTAACGGATCAACACTTCGCAAAATTTTTGAATTGGTTACTTTTCCAACCTCATCAATCACAAACGAAACAAATACTTGTCCCTGAACACCTCTTTCCTTAGCCGATTCGGGATACTTTACATTTTTAACAATAAATTCCCTCAAAGCCTGCTGACCTCCCTGAAATTCAGGCATTTCTTCAACAATCTTAAACACTTGTCTGGAATTTTCCTTCTCATCCTGGGCACTAATGGGCTCAACCCATAAAGTCAGTAATAACAGCAGTGTTGTTAATGAATTAATCGTTTTCATGACTTTTTTACATTTAAATGGTTAATTGGATAAACATAAATGAACCTCTCAATATATTTGATACAAATGTATAACTAATATCTTAGTTATACAACTATTAATTTAGTTTTTTAATAAAATATTGCAAAAAAAACCGGAACATGTTTCCACGTTCCGGCCTTTGTCAGTTGATTCCCGGCTTTTTGGCCCGGAATATTTTCAGTGCCTACTGGCCATATTCCATTGCGGCAAGGCGTTTGTAATAATTGTATCTCCATTTTGCGTTTTCCTCGGCAGCTGCAAACAATTCAGCGGCTGCTTCGGGGAACGATTTTTTCAGTGAGGTATAGCGCACCTCGCCATTCAGGAAACTCTGGAATTTCGACCAATCGGGTTCTTTGGAATCGAGTTGGAAAGGATTCTTTCCTTGCTGTTCGAGACGTGGGTCATACCGGTACAATGTCCAGTATCCAGCCTCAACGGCGCGCTTCATCTCTTCCTGCGACTGTCCCATGCTGTTGCGCAACCCGTGTGCGATACAAGGCGAATACGCAATTACAATCGATGGTCCCGGATACTCTTCTGCTTCGCGGATAGCTTTCAGGAATTGCAGCTGGTTGGCTCCCATTGCTACCTGTGCAACGTAAATATATCCATACGACATCAGCATGGTTCCAAGGTCTTTTTTGCGGATTCGTTTTCCGGCTGCTGCAAACTTGGCAACTGCACCAACGGGAGTAGCTTTCGAAGACTGTCCTCCGGTATTGGAATAAACTTCGGTATCAAGAACCAACACATTGATATCCTGTCCACTTGCCATTACATGGTCGAGGCCACCATAACCAATG
>CAZMDP010000400.1:0-3379 GCA_964565015.1 uncultured Prolixibacteraceae bacterium
CATTCCCAACCTTTCAGCCAAAATAAGTTCGGCCATTGAGCTGCAATCGATACCAAATTTTTCCTGTTTGAGTATTTTCATCAGATAGGGATTTGGTGCAGCCTTTATGGCATAATACTCCCTGAAACCTTCATTCCATTTGAAGGCTTCATTAAAACGGCGGGCATACGACCTGATGCCTTTTTCATCGTAAATATGAAATGGCGTAGGATATTTACTGATAATTTCTTCCAGCTTCTCTTTGTCAAATGGTAATGATTTTTCTGTCATTTCTGATTATTAAAAGGTATGCAAAATTAGAAATTAAAGGATAATTCGTTGTTTATGGAGTTAACAATGAGGCCATGCCATTAGTTTATTAATAAACTGTAAACACGCCTGTAAACCATGAAATCTATTCTGAATTAAAATCTTATGTTGTATTTGAGTTTCACCCGGGCGATGCTTTCAGTAAAATGCCAATTTTCTTCGGGTTGGTTTAGTCTTGATGTCCAAACAAGAATGACTTCATTACCAGGTTTAACGATCCACTGAAATCGGGACTGAATTCCAATTACATCAGAAACATTATCATATTGTATGTAATTATTCAGGGTTATTTCAGGGCTAAACAGAAAATTTATGCTTGCCTGATAAATATTTGCATCGAAATTTCCTTGCGGTAATCTCACTATGTTCTTTTGATATTTTGCACCTAAAAAGAGAGGGACCATTACCTTCCAATTAACCGCTGTTGTGATATCTTTTCGCTCACCCGAAAAGAAATCGCCCCAACGGTAACTGGCTTCGCCCCAAAGGTTGCGGCTACCTTTGGTTTTCAGTTTTATCAGATTGTCCCACCATTTATAATCAGCCTTGGGAATGGTAACTCCCTGATATATTTTGAAATCACGGATAAGAAGCTCATGCTGCCTGCTGATACCATAGGAAAGCTCTTCTCCCGACTTGAACCGGATACGAACAGGGGTTAAAGCCAATTCAACTGTTTCAGGTTTATTCTCGTTATTCAGAATATGGTCGAATGAAACACCGGATAAAATTTGTATTATGCCCCATTTACCCGGCCGGGGGCCTATCATAAATTCGCCGTAAGTTTCACGGATTCCGGTACGCGGAACAAATCCTATACCCGCGTTGAAATTCCTGCCGATTTCGTGATAACCCAATCTGAACCTGATAAAATCATTTGGATAATTAATTTGTGCCCCCCATGAAAAATCGTTACCGGCAATACTATCAGTAAATGATTTCAGTCCGAAAATTATCAGCGAGATATTCTTGTTGCCCGAAAAAGATGAAGAGGCAAGTTTAATGTCGAAACCTGCCAGTGCGTTGCGAATATCGGATAGCGAATTGCCGAAAGTGCCAATTAAACCTGCCGAGGACTGTTTTCCGAAATTATGAAATACCCTTGCCGCCGATAGCGATTTATTGATATCTCCCCTATCATCGTTGATATGTACGACCCCTAAATTCCAGTTTCGGAACTGGCCGGCAAGTTTACCACCATAATTGATCGGAATAGGAATTCCATTCGAGTCGAGGCCCAATCGCCTCGAAAAAAATGGAATAATCCTTCGTGCAACCGGGCTTTCCTGTTCAGTTTCGATTCCAAACTGAAAATAATTTGCCCCATCGAGAAAAAAATCCCTCTTTTCGGGAAAATGAAGATTAAATCGTGTCAGGTTAATTTGCCTGTCATCAACCTCTGTTTCGGCAAAATCGGTATTAATTGTAATTGATGACTTCAAGCCGGGCGAAATCTGGTAAAAAACATCCACACCCCCATCAAGGCTGGTTTTGCCGGGTTCTCCCCTTCGATTATCCAAGCCGCCAACCAGGTAAGGTGATATATCGAGCCCGACGCCCTGGGTTATTCCACTGATACCATCGAGAATACCCGAATCGGATACCTGAAACCGGTGCGTGTTTACATTGGCTTCGGGCCAATAGGAAACTTCAAGTTTACGAACTATGTTGCGGATTATTTTCAAACCCCATTGAGTGCCCGATTTGTCGAATCCAAGTGTTTTAAAAGGGATAGCTATTTCGGCCTCCCATCCGTACTCGAGAATTTTGGCTTTTCCGGTCCAAAGCCCATCCCACTCCTTATTCAGGAAGGCACCATTATCGCTTACAATCGCATCGCCAATCGAACCACGGGGCCCAATCTGAAACCAATAAGCAGTACGCCTGTCGCCATAAGTATCCAGAATAACCTGAACCCTGTCGTCGTTAGCCAGACTGATATCACGTGCCATCTCTTTGGCAGTGATTTTCGATGGATCGTCAAAACACCTGAAGCCGATAAATAAGTGATGTTCGTTATAGAGAATGTAAACTTCGGTTTTCTCCGAAACCGGCAATCCCGGATTGGGCTCCCGTTGATAGAATTCGGTAATGGGAATGGCTTCTTTCCAAACTTCGTCATCCAATATCCCGTTGATGTCTGGAGCTTTAGCAATCCTTACGGCATTAACAATGTACTGTCCTGCAAGAGAATTCCAGCCTGCCAGTAGGGTTAAAAAAACTGCAAAAAATAAATTTGGCTTCAAATCCGGGTTTATAAATGGCATTAATTTTTACTGTTCGCTAACTTTCCAGATTGTTCAGTTTTCTTTTTCAAATGTAACATTTCGTGTGCAAAGGCATTTATTTTCTTTTTAAATATCTGAAAATACATAAAAAAACTACCCTGAAAGCAGCTTACCTTTTCAAGGTATTGACTTTCAGGGCAGTTTAAATTTCTCCTTCAAACCTGACTACTACGGGCGCCGTTGCTGCATACGCTGACGGGCTTCTTCCCTATACTTTTCGTATTGTTTCCACTGGTCGGCAGAAAGGATTTTTTTCATTTCCTTATCTTTTTCCTCTTGTTGAGCAGTCATTTGTGCGCGCATTTTTTCACGTTCGCTGTCGCTCATTTCCATGAAGTTCCGGCCACTGCGTAACTCCTGAGATTTTTTGGCATACTTCAGGTTGAGGTCATAAACCTTTTTCTCTAAAGTTTTATCCATCTTTACATACTCTTTCATTTGCTCGGTCTGGCGTGTGGCCATATCTTCGGGCGAAAAATTACGACCCTGGCCACCGGGCTGTGCTTCAGCTATAAATGCAGCAAAAACAAGCATCAAAACAAACATACCAATCTTTTTCATCGCATTCTAAAATTTTAAATGTTATTGAACTTTTTGAATTATGCCTGTTTTGACTATCAAAAAATGAATTGGTTTAACCCGTAAGTGGTTAAACTAATATTTATTTCTTTTTTGGTGGTTGTACCCCGCGTTGTTTGGCAAGTTCTTCAAGGCGCTGCTGAAACTTCGATTTGGTAACCGGTTTCTTTTTATTGGCCATTAATTGTTCCCTTATCTTGTTT
>CAZMDP010000401.1:0-3379 GCA_964565015.1 uncultured Prolixibacteraceae bacterium
AACGTTCAGGCAATGGTATTCGGTAACATGGGCCAGACTTCGGGTACAGGCGTAGCCTTTACACGCGATGCCGCTACCGGCGAAAACGTATTCAACGGCGAATACCTGATCAATGCGCAGGGCGAAGATGTTGTGGCTGGTATTCGTACACCTCAGGAAATTACCCTTGCGGGATCGCGCAAATGGGCCGAACTGCAGGGTGTAAGCGAAGAAGAACGTGCCAAGAATTTCCCTTCGCTCGAAGAAGCTATGCCTGAAATCTATCAGCAGCTTTTCGAAACACAGAAAAGGCTCGAAATGCATAACAAAGATATGCAGGACCTCGAGTTTACCATTCAGGAAGGTAAGCTCTGGTTGTTGCAGACACGTAACGGAAAACGTACCGGTGCCGCCATGGTGAAAATCGCCGTGGATATGCTCAACGAAGGAATGATTGACGAGCAGACAGCATTGATGCGTATCGAACCCAACAAACTGGATGAACTCCTTCACCCGATTTTCGATAAAGATGAACTGAAGAAAACCAAAGTATTGGCCAAAGGTCTTCCGGCTTCTCCGGGTGCAGCAACCGGCCAGATAGTTTTCTTTGCCGATGAGGCTTCAAAATATCCGGTAACCATTCTGGTCAGACAGGAAACTTCGCCCGAAGACCTCGAAGGTATGCACATAGCAAAAGGTATCCTTACCGCCCGTGGAGGTATGACCTCGCACGCAGCTGTAGTTGCACGCGGTATGGGTAAATGTTGTGTTTCGGGAGCAGGCGCCCTCAAAATCAACTATAAGACCCGCACTATGACCGTTGATGGAAAAGAATTTGTTGAAGGAGACTGGATTTCGCTGAACGGTTCAACAGGTGAAGTGTATGAAGGAAAAGTTAAAACGCAGGATCCGGATATGAGCGGTGACTTCGGTAAAATTATGGAATTGGCCGAAAAATTCACCCGTATGACAGTACGTACAAATGCCGACAGTCCGAAAGACGCCAAAATTGCCCGTGAATTTGGTGCTAAAGGTATCGGACTTTGCCGTACCGAGCACATGTTCTTCGAAGGCGAAAGGATTAAAGCCATGCGCGAGATGATCCTGGCCGAAGATGTGGAAGCCCGTCGTAAGGCACTTGATAAACTTTTACCCTACCAGAGGGAAGATTTCGAAGGTATTTTCGAAGCTATGGAAGGTTATGGCGTTACCGTTCGCCTGCTCGACCCGCCGCTCCATGAATTCGTTCCGCACGAAGATGGAAACCAGGCCGAAATGGCAAAAGAAATGGGTGTATCGGTTGAAGAAATCAAGCATAAAGTTGACTCGCTGCACGAATTCAACCCGATGCTCGGTCACCGTGGATGCCGCTTGGGGATCACCTATCCCGAAATTACCGAAATGCAGGCACGTGCCATTATCGAAGCAGCAGTTAACCTGAAACTCAAAGGTGTTGATGCACGTCCCGAAATTATGGTTCCGCTGATTGGTACCCTGAAGGAATACGAACTGCAGGCAAACATCATCAAGGAAACTGCCGAAAAGGTATTCGCTGAAAAAGGCGCACGGGTAGATTATATGGTGGGTACCATGATCGAAGTTCCGCGTGCTGCCCTTACTGCCGATAAAATTGGCGAGGTAGCCGAATTCTTCTCATTCGGAACCAACGACCTTACCCAGATGACCTTTGGTTATTCGCGCGACGATGCCGGAAAATTCCTTCCGATTTATATCGACAATGGTATCCTGAAACACGATCCGTTCCAGGTACTCGACCGCGAAGGCGTTGGACAGCTTGTACGCATGGGTTGTGAAAAAGGCCGTAAAGCAAACCCGAAACTGAAGATCGGTATTTGTGGTGAACATGGCGGCGAACCTTCATCGGTTGAGTTCTGCGATATGGTCGGTATGGATTACGTGAGTTGTTCGCCCTTCCGCGTACCAATTGCACGTGTTGCAGCTGCGCAGGCAAATATTGTTGCATCTAACGCAAACGCTGCTTATACGACTGCATAATAGGCTTATTTAATTGCATTAAAATATGAAGCCTTTCCCTTCGGGGAAGGGCTTTTTTTAGCCATTAATGGTTCCTTGAATTGCAGTAAATTAATAAATGAAATGCTTGCCTGATGGTTTTATCCGTATTAATACGCAGTGGGGCTATTGAAAATATCCGTAAAAATACTGATCAGAAAATTCAGTAATAACACGGATGTATTTCGATTTCTGAAGTGCGATTTTTGTATCAGAGTTCTGTTAATTTTTGTAAAGGATAACTCAAAACAGAAAACAAGTTTATCCTGGTTTGCTACCCCTTTCAGGTCGTTAGCAACACCCCATTTTTTCGGGGCCTTGTCTGTGATAGTTTACCTTATTCCGGTTCAGCGCGTTCTCTCTCTTAAGAAAAAACAGACAAGCCAGGTTAAAGTCCAAATTACCTGAAGGCGGGCTGCTTCACCCTAAGCAGCCCATTTTTTTATATTTTGTAAATCCCATTCCTGATAGCATAAACCACAAGGCCCGCAGCATTTTTTACACCCGATTTTTCAATCAGGTTATTACGGTGGCTTTCAATAGTACGTCGGCTCACATTTAGTTTGTCGGCAATCTCAGCATTTGTATATTCCTCACATATTAACCGCAAGACTTCCAATTCACGCTCAGTGAACAACGATTCGTAAAATATACCGGATGGTTTTCTGCCTTTTGTAAAAAGGCCTTTCATTACAATTTCCGATAATTTCTGATTGAAATAATAGTCTTTGCGCATAAGGGTAAGCAAGGCCTTTTCAAGCTCTTCGGGTTCAACATTTTTAAGCAGGTAACCATTAATTCCTTTTTCTATCAGGTGAATAATCAGGCTCTCGTCATCCTGCATGGTAAGTATTACTATCTTGATTTCGGGGTATAATTCTTTTAATTTTTCAGTGGTTTCAACCCCATCCATAACGGGCATCCTTAAATCGAGCAAAACTATTTCGGGTAAGGTTTCCGCACATTTTATAACATCCAGCAATTCAAGGCCGTTTGATGCTTCATAAATACGGTGTACAAAACCAAAATCTTCGAGTAGGGCAACCAATCCTTTTCTGAAAAGGGAATGATCGTCGGCTATGGCGAGTGTAATGTGTTTAATTTCACTTTTTTCCATTTTAATTCAGGCTGGTTGTTAATATTGCCGAAGTTCCATATCCTTGACGCGATTTAATTTTTAAACGTGCATTCATCACATTGGCCCTTCCTTCAAGGTTCTGGAGCCCAAGGCCTTTGCCCTTTGCTTCCTGCACGTCGAATCCTTTTCCGTTGTCTTCAACCAATACAAACAGGTTATCGCGGGTATATCTTAACCGGATATCGATACGTTCGGCCTCCGAATATTTAAGTGAATTATTGAGCAATT
>CAZMDP010000402.1:0-3377 GCA_964565015.1 uncultured Prolixibacteraceae bacterium
ACAAACGAATAGACAGAAACCCATGAAATCGCTTGTTTTGACTTTCTTCTCAACCCTGGTTTTTCTTATATCCTGTGCCCAGCAGGAACCTATCCATCTGATTATCAGAGCCGATGATATTGGCAGTTCGCAGGCGGCCAACGAAGCCATTATACTGACCTGCACCGAAGGAATTGCCACTTCGGCCGAAGTAATGGTTCCTTGCCCGTGGTTCCCCGAAGCGGTAAAACTGCTTAACCGGCACCCGTCAATCGATGTGGGCGTTCATCTCACCATTACCAGTGAATGGGACAACATCAAATGGCGACCGCTCACCCATTGTCCATCGCTGGTTGATGCCGACGGTTATTTTTATCCAATGATGTGGCCCAACCCAAACTATCCTGGAAAATCGGTTATGGAGGTTAAACCTAAACTGGAAGAGATTGAGGGGGAGTTCAGGGCACAAATTGAAATGGCAATGAAATACATTCCATCGGTCAGTCATATATCGGGGCACATGGGTTCAACCGCATTTTCGCCCGAAGTGCGCGATATGGCCGCAAGGCTAGCTAAGGAATACAACCTGGGTAACGATCTGGCAGGTTTTGGGGTATCGGGATTTCGATTTGAAGGGCCAAAAGATACCGCCGAGGAAAAAATAAACAGTTTTATTAAAGCCCTCGACAAGCTCGAACCTGGCAAAACTTACCTTTTTGTGGAGCATCCCGCATTGGATACACCCGAAATGCGTGCCGTGTCGCACATTGGTTACGAGAATGTAGCTACCGACCGGCAAGGTGTAACCGACTTGTTTTTAAGCGAAAAGGTAAAGGCAAAAATCAGGGAGCGGGGAATTGTCCTGATCAGTTATGCTGATTTTTATAAAACACAGAAATAACTTGAGATTGACCGCTTTTTATCGACATTTTATAAACGGTTCACTCAGGAAATTTTAGGATAGAAACAAACGTTGAATCTGAAAAATACAGTTGTTGTATAAAATCTGTGTTTTCCTGAATTTTTCAAGTGACCCTGAAATTTTTGCCAAAGTAAATCAGAAATGATTGTATTGAAAAAACTTATGGTTTATCAGCAGTTTTTGAAAATTTCTCTACCTCCCTGAAAACCCTGAAAAAATTTCCTCCCCATATTTTGATAACATCCTCTTCGGAATAGCCACGTCTGAGCAGTTCGCGGGTTATGTTCGGAAACTGGCTTACATCGTTACAGCCCGAAAGCCCTCCTCCCCCATCGAAATCGCTGCCAATACCCACATAATCAACCCCTACCAGTTTTACCACATGGTCAACGTGATCGACCAGGTCGGAAACGGTAGCCAGCTGTTTCGGGTGTTTCTCGCGTATTTCGTTCCATTGACGTCTGAATTCCGCTTTTTCATCATCGGTCATCGAAGGCCATTTTTCATTATATATCTTCCTCATTTCCTGGTCTTTTCTGTATCGAACGGTAGTGGTATCCGGATTTTTCACATACTCCGACAGCAGGCAGAGTTGAATAACACCCCCGTTTTTTGCCAGTGCCTTAATCATATCGTCGGTAAGGTTGCGGTCGTGCTGTGCAATGGCCCTAACGCTGCTGTGCGAAGCAATTACCGGGGCCTTGCTGACTGCCAGAACATCGTAAAAAGCTTTGTCGGAAATATGCGACACATCGACCATCATGCCCAATCGGTTCATTTCGGCCACCACTTCTTTTCCGAATGCGCTCAGGCCATTGTGCTCAGGTTTGGTGCGGTCCGACGATGAATCGCAAATATCGTTGTGGTACGAATGGCTTAGGGTGATATAACGTACGCCCTTTCGATAAAACTCCTCAACCCGCGAAATATCTTTGGCCAGAGGAAATCCATTCTCAAGACCGATGTATATGGCCCGTTTCCCCTTGTTACTGATCCGCCGGGCGTCATCGGCAGCCAGGGCAATTTCGGCAAGGTGGTTGTATCGTTCGACCTGTGCGTGAACCGTATCGATCATTTCCATGGCAAGGGCATAAGCTTCGGTGTAGTTCTTTTCGGTACGCGGTTTTTGCCCCACAAAAGCAGCAAAAAACATGGCGTCGAGGCCCCCTTCCTTCATCCTCACCAGGTCAACCTGGCCGGTTGTTTGTTTTTTACCGATATCGAAGCCACGGTTGAGCATGTTCATGGGCGTATCGCAGTGGGTATCAACCGTTAGGGCTTTTTCGTGAACCCGCTTTACTTCGTCATCGGTAACATTTTTTCTTACCTGTCCCGATAAGCTCATGTTCATAAAAAAAAGGGTAAACAGAATTATTGCAAAGATTTTCGTCATTTTTTCAGCTCGTTTCATGTGCATCTCCAAAAAAAACTCATAATAAACCATTACCGTTCATCTACAAAGAAACAAATTAATCTGCTTCCCAAAATTATTAATGTAATTATATCCCCAAATACTACCGGACAATTTCAGATTTCACGATTGGTTGGTTAAGGCTAAAGTTTCCCCTGCGGATTTTTTATCCAGTCGCCCCTTTTGAACTTTACGGGATCACCGGTAATTCTCCGGGAAAACTCGGCCAGGTTTGTTCCATCGAAATTGCCTGAACTCATCAGCAGTAAATTGGCATTTCCCCACTCCATTGATGAAAGTTCAGAAAAAAGTTGGTCGGAATTTGTAGTTACCCGAAGGCCATTTTTAGCAAAGCCTTCATACACCATGTCAGGGGTAATGGGATCAAGTTTTTTATGTGCGACCGTATTCGGATTGAAATATACAAACGCCACATCGGCATCTTCCATACAGCCTTTGTATTGCGGCAGAAATTCTTTTTTAAGCGAACTGAATGTATGCAACTCCATACACGCGATCAGTTTCCTTTCGGGATACTGCTGCTTTACTGCTATTATTGTTGCCAGGAGTTTAGAAGGCGAATGGGCAAAATCGCGGAAAACAGTGGTCTGATCGTTTTCGGAAAGCACTTCGAGCCGGCGGGCAGCGCCTGAAAAACTTCGAATAGCGCGGTAAAAACCTTCATCAGAAACATTCAATGCGTTACAAACAGCTTTTGCAGCCGAAATATTCTGCAGGTTATGCTCCCCAAATATTTTCAATCTGATCTCGCGGTTTCCGGTTTTCAGATAGGTTGTTTTGTCTTCGACCAGGTAAGGATGGGTGTTGTACCCGACTGTTCGGATATGTTTCTGTTCGAGGGCAATTTTTTTTACGATTGGGTCGCCCTCAAAGTAAAAAAGGATCCCATCCGGTTCGGTCAATTGGGCGAATTTGCGGAACTGCTCCACATACCCGTCGAAAGTGGGAAAAACATTGATGTGATCCCATGCAATACCGCTCAATACCGAAATGTGCGGATGGTACAAATGAAACTTCGGCCTGCGGTCGATGGGCGATGAGAGG
>CAZMDP010000403.1:0-3344 GCA_964565015.1 uncultured Prolixibacteraceae bacterium
GCTGGTCGTTTGAATTATAACTACGATGAAAAATATTTCTTACAGGCTGCTGTTCGTTACGACGGTATATCCTCTCTTCCGGAAGCCAACAGGTATGGTATTTTCCCCGGTGGTTCGGTGGGATGGAACATTGCCCGCGAATCGTTTATGGATGGAATTCAGGACATTGTAACCGATTTCAAATTCCGTGCTTCGTATGCTGAAGTAGGAAACGTTTCGATTGGAAACTATCCTTATGCAGGTTTGTATGAAGCCGCCAAATATGGCGACAACAACGGTATTGCTTTCGTGCAGATGGGTAACGATCAGTTGAAATGGGAAACCAGTAAAAAACTGGGTATTGGTATCGACGCTATGTTCCTCGAAGGGAAATACAAATTATCATTTGATTACTACCAGAACGACCAGGATGGTTTGATCCTTGCTGCTCCAACGCCTCCTTCGTTTGGGGTTCCGGGGAATGCCGTGAACAAAAACGTGGGTGCACTCAAAAACTGGGGTTATGAATTTGCCGGTGAAGCTACTTTAATTCGGAACAATAAACTGACCTGGACTGTTGATGCAAACCTGACGCTTGCCAAGAATGAAATACTTTCATTGGTCGAAGGTCAAACTGAAATCTTACCTGATAATTATACCCTTATCAGAATTGGTGAATCTATTCGTTCGATTTACGGGTACGATTATGTTGGTGTAAACAAAGCCAACGGTAACCCGATTTACCGTAAAGCAGATGGCAGCCTCGTTCAAGGCAATATTCCTACTTCGAATTACCGGGTTTATAATCCGGATAATCCGGCAGATATTTCTCAGGCAGCTACACTAAGCAGTGCAACAGATAAAAAGATTTTTGGCCCTTCGTTGCCCACATTCTTTGGTGCAGCCAATACCAAATTATTCTATTCAGGATTTGATCTGAATTTAATGTTCCGTTTCAGCGGAGGCAATTACATAATGAACAGAACCCGTGACGACCTTAATGGTCAGGCATTCACAAACAATGGCCGTGAGATTCTGGGACGTTGGAAAAGCCCGGAAGAACCCGGTGACGGCTGGACACCAAGGTTATGGGATCAGGGAACAAACTTCATCAATATTTCGAACCAGACCAACGGACGTTTTGTTGAAAAAGGTGATTTCATTAAGCTACAAAACATCATCCTTGGTTATACTTTACCCAAATCTGTTTTACAAAGAATTGGTGTTGAAAACCTGAGAATATTTGTACAGGGCCAGGATATGTGGATGGGAACCAAATATACCGGTATTGATCCCGAAATGGAAAGAAATGGCGTTGACTTTAATGGAACACCCCGCCAGAGGGTAATGACAATGGGCGTTAACCTGACATTATAGTTGAATTTTTAAATTATACAGATATGAAAAGAATAAAATTCTTATTTAAGAAAATAGATAAATTGGTACTGATACCGGTTATTGTATTTGCACTGGTATTTGGTTCCTGTGAAAAAATCATCGATCTTGATCCGTATAACCAGATTTCGGAAACCACTGCATTTGCAACGGCCGATTTGGTTGAACTTTCGGTAGTAGGGATGTATCAGGCTGCACAAAGAGGATTTTTTAATGGCTCTGACTTCCGCGGTTATCCATTTGGAGCAGCTTTTGTTCAGCAGGGCGACTGCCGCGGAGAGGATGCCATCAACCTTCAGGCATTTTACCGCTTCACCTACGAAGGAACCTACGACCCAACTACTGCAAATAACGTTTTTTACTGGCAGGATACTTACAGATTGATCAATCGGTGTAACATTATAATTGACGGTGTTAAAACTGCTGCTGCCAATAATGTTATTACTGCACAAAAAGCCAGTCAGTATGAAGCCGAGGCCCGTTTGTTACGTGCTGCGTCTTATCATGAGTTATTGGTTATGTTTGCCCGTCCGTATAAGCACACTGCAAATGCCTCTCATCCGGGAGTTCCATATCATGATGTGCCATTTACTACACAGGCTGCCGTTGAAGAAGGATTTAAGAAAGGCCGCGAAACAGTTGCTTTTGTTTATGGTAAGATAATTGAAGACCTTAATTTTGCTGAAGCCAATCTTCCTTTAAAAGCAGGTTGGACCACCCCGGCAAGTTATAAAATCACACGTGGGACAAAAGGCGCAGCAGCTGCTTACAAGGTGCGTATTTACCAGCACATGTGGGATATGGACAAAGTAATTACCGAAGGGTTGAAGTTTGTTACCGGTGGTGTATATGCATCTGAATATGCTTTGGGTGCTGAACCATGGACTTGCTTTGCTGCAAACTATACCAACAGTGAATATATTTATGGTATGGAAAATTCTGCAACCAACAATCCCGGCGTGAATGCTGCGCTAGCATCACAGTATAAGCGTCGTCAATTGGTTGCCATCAGTCCGATTGTGTGGAGAAATTCTTACTGGTTAGCTGATGATAAACGTAGGACAGAAGGTAATATGGTATTAACCAGGAAAAATGCTTCGGGTGTGGTTACCGGTATTTTTACTGAAAAATATAAGGACGATACCAACTACACCGATGCTTCGCCCATGATGCGATATGCTGAAGTATTGCTAAACCTTGCCGAGGCTTATGCCCGTAACAACAACATTGCCGAAGGTTTGAAGTACCTGAACATGGTGCGCGACAGGGCTCTTGCCAATAAAGCTACCCAAAGTTATACGGCAGCTAATTTTGCCGATAATAAAGCATTATTGAAAGCTATTCTGGCAGAGAGGCGTATTGAGCTGGCAATGGAAGGCCGCCGCTGGCCAGATATTCACAGGCTACAGCATTGCCCGCACTTCCCGATCAACGGAATTCCGGCAAAAGTCGCCAATACCGACCCGGTTGCCGCAGGTGCTTACACATTAGGTACCGAATATAGCGGACCTTATGGTGTGGTTGCTGTGCCTTATGATAATTTCAAATTTGTTTGGCCAATTCCGCTGGTTGAGCTGAATGCCAATCCAACCCTAAAAGATCAACAGAATCCGGGTTACTAATAAAACTTATGGAGTATTATAAAAAAGGCTGCCGATTGGCAGCCTTTTTTATGATCCGTTTTCGCTTTTAACTCTCATGGAACGTAAAGGAAACTATAAACTGTTCTTTTCAAATTGCTCTTTCAGCCAAGCCAGGTCTTTTGCCAGCCACTTCCTGATTTCGGATAAGGGCATGGTTGGATTAAGGTTCCCGTTTTCGGCGCCACCTAAATCATATTCATAGTGGATCGAAACGGGTGCCCGGTTGTTCAATTTCGCAAATTCCGTGAAATAGGTATCGAAATCGACCATACCTTCACCTAATGGAACCGATTTGGCCCGCCACTGCCCCCGTTCGTTTTTCTCCCA
>CAZMDP010000404.1:0-3335 GCA_964565015.1 uncultured Prolixibacteraceae bacterium
AGGATTTTCGCCCCGGGTGTGGTCGGCTTATCACGAACTGTTCCCATTGCCCGATGGCTGGCATGAGCGGAACAAGGTGTACCAACTTTATCATTTTCTGAACCATTATTATCTTTTCGGAGGAGCTTATTTAAGACAGGCCAACCATATTGTCCATCAATTTATTTAAGCGCAGGGGCATACATCGGCAGAATATTCGTAAATTGTATGGACAAAAAGCAAAAAGGTGGAAAAAGAAATCAATGAAATTCCTTACCGGGCTAAACTTTGTTACGATAAAAACAAAGGGCTTATTTTGCCTGAAGGAGTTCCCTATATCGGGATGGGGGCTTCGTTTTTTGCTGCCGAAGTAATAAGGTATCTGGGGGTGGATATTTTTCCCGAAATTGCTGCCGAATATTATTTGTGCTACGAAGAAGGGCCTGATTTTGAGGATGCTGTTGTTGTTTCACAATCGGGTGAGAGCCTCGAAACGCTTGCTTGCGCAAAGCGGTTTAAATCGTTTTGTGGTATTGTAAATTCAGGCGAAAGTCATCTGACCCGGATGAAAAATGTCCGAAAAATAATCAGGCTGCATGCAGGAACAGAGGTGCATTCTTCAACCAAAACATTTATAAATACATTGGTCGTGCTGTATTTAGGGCATGGAATAAACCCGATAATTGCCATCGAAACCATTCACAACCGCTTTAACTATTTTAAAGAGTTGGGTGAAAACATGGGCGAAATGGTATTGAAAAAACTAAAGAAAAAGCGTTATGCTGGTTTGTATATCATCGGAAACGGGCCCAATATAGGGATAGCACACCATGCTGCTCAGGTGCTGACCGAGAATACTAAACTTCCTTTTATCGGGCTTCCGGCCTCACAATATAATTATGGGTTTAAAGAAGCAGCATCTAACTCAATCGTGATTGTGTTAAACCCTTCCGGAAAATATTACGGACGTACCAATGCGTTGATCCGTACCCTTGAAAACGCAGGCGCCTGTTTTTATGAAATCAATGAAGATGAACTGAAAGAAGAACTCAGTCCGTTTAGCCTGGTCCTGCCGTTTTTCCACATGGCTGTCTATATGGCCGGAAAAATGAACCCGGGCGCCGATTTTGTCAGCGGTAACGTAATTCCTGACTAATTACAGTTCAACCAGTTTGTTTTTGATGGCATACACCACCAGTTGCGCCGTATTTTTGCTTTCGCTTTTTTCGAGAATGTTGGCACGGTGTTTATCTACTGTCCGTTTGCTGATGAACAGCTGGTCGGCAATTTCCTGGTTCGAGTATCCCTGACAAATAAGCACCAGTATTTCCAGCTCCCGTTCCGAAAGTTCGGTATGTGTTTCTTTATCTTTTTTAATGGTTTTCAGGCTATTGACCAGGTTTTCCAATAATTCTGAAGAAAAGTAACTTCCTCCCTCCGACACGGTTTCCAATGCTGCTTTTACTTCTTTTATGTCCGAGTTTTTCAACATAAACCCTTTTACCCCGGCATTCACCATCTGGTAATAATAATCTTCCTCGCCATACATCGATAATGTAATGATTTTCAATGTCGGGAATTTTTGAATGGCCAGCCGGGCGGCTTCAATTCCATCCATCACCGGCATTTCAATATCGAGCAAAACCAGGTCGGGGTGGGTGGTCTCCAACAAATCGAGAAATTCTTTTCCGTTCGAGGCTTCGGCAACAACACGATAATCTTTCAGGTTATTTAGCAGAATTTTCAGCCCGTTTCGGAATAGGGTGTGATCGTCGACAATAATTATTTTTCGATAGGTACGTTCAGTCATTTTCAATTTTTACTTTTATGTATGCCAATGTGCCTTTGTTTTTTTCGCTTTCAACCGATATTTCGCCTTTCAGCGAACTAATGCGGGAAAACACATTTGAAATGCCCATTCCCGCGCCGGAAGGAAGCCCGGTCATCCGTTTTACATCGAACCCACGGCCATCGTCTTTGTAAACAATGGTAATATAATTTTCTTCTTTATTCAAATTTATGCTGATATTTTTCGCGTTGGCGTGTTTTATGGTATTGTTAATCAGTTCACAAAGTACCCTGTACAAAACAACTTCGATGTTGTTGTCGAAACGCTCGTCTTTCAGGTTCGAGTCAATGTTGATTTTTACAGCTTTAGTGGCGTTTATTTTATTGCTGAAATTGGCAATGGCGCGTAAAAGCCCAAAATTATCGAGTACGTGAGGGCTTAGGTTGTTCGATATTTCCTTAAGGCTTTTAATAGCTTCGTTAATGACCAGCTCGGTGTTTTTAACAATTTCGATGGTCGACGAGTCGTGTTCGAGTTGCGCAAGCGACGAAACCGACATTTTTACGGTCGAGAGCAACGGCCCCAATCCGTCGTGCAGGTCTTTCGCAAAGCGTTTTCGTTCTTTTTCTTCGGTTTGGATGATGGTATTGAGGAACATCTTCTCCGTCAGGCGGCGCGAGTCTTCCACCCGCTTCATGTATTTGAAAATCTTTTGGATAAGAAAAACCCCGATGGCAAAACAAAGGGAAGTGGTAACGCCCATCCAAACAAAAATTTCCCTGAAATCCTGAGGGACAAAGTCGCTGATGTAAGGAAGAAATTCCACCAACCGGCTGACGGCCATGAACACAAAACCCACCGTGAGCAGTATCCACGAAAAGTTAAACTTGGTTACTTTGGTGAGCTTAATGGCAACGCCCACTGCAAAAAATTGCAGGATAATGGAAATCACTAAAAGCGCCTGAAGGATCATAATTGGTTGTTTAAGTTATGCAAAGGTACAACCTTCGGTTTTATATCGAAAGGTCGTTTTTTTCTTTGTTCCGGGGGAGAAATAAAATGGCCGCATTGGTAATGAACCCGGCAATAATTATCAAGTTACCGTAGCGGAAATCAAAAAATTCCATGCTTATTTTTCCTGAAAGGGCAATGATGCCCCCCAGGGCGATGGCCCACAAACTGTATTTTTTACTGAAAGGAAGATTGAAAAGCGCGGCCACCATCGGCACAATGAAAGCTCCTGAATAGAAGGATAATGCCAGCAGTAGCGAAGCAATGATCGAGCTTATTTGAAGGGCAAACAACATACTGACAACACCAATACTGACGATAAAATATTTGGTTTGGATGAAAGACCGTCGGTTATCAATGTCTTTGTGCAACAGCTCGCTCAGTATCATGGAGGCGGTTAGTAAAGTAGTGTCGGCTGACGAAAGCACTGCTGAAAGCAGTGCGGCCACCATCAGGCCAACGGCCCAGTGAGGTAAATAGGCCACGATAATGTTTACCAGCGCCGAGGTCCCTTCCGGATGGGAAGCTGTCCTGAACGAGCAAACACCGATATAAG
>CAZMDP010000405.1:0-3321 GCA_964565015.1 uncultured Prolixibacteraceae bacterium
GTATGACCAGGGATGGGCACGCAACGGACAAATGGTGAGAAAACGTACCTTTTATGTGTACGATATCTACCTGTCGCCCGACTGGGGAGGCCCCCTGTTCTGGATACATTACTCTCATCTGGGAATTAACCCGCAAGGCTTGAAAGACCAGTACGCCGATTATTGGCAGGAGTATGTGAATACGGCAAAAATCCACCATGCCTATGCGGTCGATAATCCATTCTATTTCCCCAACTACAGCGCAAAAAACTGGGGGCTTACGGCCAGCGACAACCCTTTTGGCTACAGTGCGCACGAACCCATGCTTAACGATAACGGCACCATAAGCCCTACGGCAGCGCTTGCAAGTATGCCCTACACTCCCGACGAATCGATGAAGGCGCTTAAATATTTCTACCGCGAACGGGGAGCCGAACTTTTCGGGAAATATGGCCCATACGATGCTTTTAACGATGCACATAGCTGGGTGCAGAAAGCCTGGATCGGTATCGACCAGGGGCCTATTATCGTTATGATTGAGAACCACCGTAACGGCTTGCTGTGGAATACCGTTATGAAAGATGAAGATCTTCAGGCTGGCCTCACCAAACTGGGATTTCAGTTCCGCACCTCCACAAAATTACCTTCGTTTGTGAAAACTGAAGAACTCAGAATATTTCCCAATCCGGCTTCTGGCAGGGTTATTTTATATATGCCTGAAAATAATTTTAATGATTTTGCTGAGTTGGAAATAGTTTCACTGGAAGGGAAAAAGGTCTTTTCCAAAAGGGTACAACCGCTTGCAAGTCAGCTTGAAATTGACATCAACCCCTTTCCGGCAGGATATTATGTTGTACATTTGAACACGGGAGTGAACCTGCATCGGTCGAAATTATTGATAAGCAGAAAGTGAAAAAGATAGTCCAATGAAACCTGCAATGAAATTTATCGTTTTTATGTTATCCATAGTACTTGCATTTAATCTGCTGGCGCAGGATAAACTGATGAGTACCTATTGTAACCCCTTGAACATCGATTATACCTACATGGTTTACAACTCGGACAAAGACTGGTCGTACCGTTCGGGGGCCGATCCGGCGGTTGTGGAGTTCAGGGGAGAATACTATATGTTTGTAACCCGGTCGTTTGGGTACTGGCATTCGTACGACCTGCTCCGGTGGTCGTTCATTACCCCCGAAAAATGGTACCTGCAGGGTTCGAATGCCCCGGCTGCTTTCAACTATAAAGATTCGGTGCTTTATGTTGCCGGTGATCCATCGGGATCGATGAGCATCCTCTATACCGATAACCCCAAAAAAGGCGACTGGAAACCGGTCCCTTCCATCATCAATAACCTGCAGGACCCGGCGCTGTTTATCGACGACGACGGACAGGCCTATATGTTCTGGGGGTCGTCGAATGTATATCCGATGAGGGTCAGGAAACTCGACCGTAAAAAGCGTTTCATCGATACGGGCGAACATTTCGAATTGTTTAACCTGGTTGAAGAAGAGCACGGATGGGAACGGTTTGGCGAAAACCATTATCACCCGACCTTAACCGAAGGCTATATGGAAGGCCCCTGGATGACAAAACACAACGGGAAATACTATCTGCAATACGCAGCTCCGGGGACCGAATTTAATGTGTATGCCGATGGGGTGTATATTGCCGATCATCCGCTGGGTCCCTACGAATATATGCCAAACAACCCCATGAGCTATAAGCCGGGTGGTTTTATGAACGGGGCAGGGCACGGCTCAACCGTATTGGCCACCGATGGGCAGTACTGGCATTTTGCTTCGATGGCGCTCTCATCGAATGTAAAATGGGAGAGGCGGCTCTGTATGTTCCCGGTATATTTCGACAACGATGGATTGATGTATTCCGACACCCACTACGGCGATTACCCGCGATGGGCACCAACAGTGCCCGGAAAGAAAGGTGAACATACCGGATGGATGCTCCTTTCGTATAAAAAGCCGGTTTCAGTTTCATCGTCGCTCACACAGCAAGAAAGCATCAGCACGGGCGATTATCCTGTTGTTCAGGAATTCGACTTTGGTAAAAATGCAAAAGGCGAGATCATTTCAAAGGTATTGAACGACGAGAACGCCAAAACCTTCTGGGTAGCCGATGCCAACGATGACAGACAATGGGTGAAAATCGACCTGGAAAAACCGGCAAATATCTATGCAATTCAGATTAATTATCATGATTACCTTTCGGGAATATACGAACGCCGCAACGACCTGTTCCACCGTTATACCATCGAGGTTTCGGATGATGGCCGTTTATGGCGGAAGGTGATCGACAAAAGCCGGAGCTTCCGCGATGTCCCCAATGAATACGTGCAGCTTGAGAAACCCGTAAGGGCAAGGTTTGTGCGTTATAACCACATTCATGCCCCTACACCCTATTTTGCATTGTCCGATCTGCGTATTTTCGGATTGGGTGAAGGCCCCAAACCGCAGAAAGTTGAAAATTTCGTGATAAACAGGCAAGACGACCGACGGGATGCAAAACTATCATGGAACAAAGTGCCGGGTGCAACCGGTTACAACATACGTTGGGGCATTGCCCCCGACAAGCTCTATAATTCATGGCTTGTTTATGAAGAAAATCAACTCCTCATGCGGAGCCTTACCCGCAATCAGAGCTACTTCTTTACCATCGAAGCATTTAACGAAAACGGAATTTCGGAAAGATCGGAAATTATCAGAATTGAATAAAACTATATAGGCTATGAAGAATTTTGTTCTCTTTTTTACAGTCGCAACCTTAATGTTATCGTGCACACAGCAACCGAAGGAAACTGAAATGGATAGGTTTATCAGCGATCTGATGGGCCGCATGACCATCGAAGAAAAGATAGGGCAGCTAAACCTGATCACCCCTGGAGGTGGAATTCCCACTGGGTCGGTTGTCAGTACCGATGTGGAGGCAAAGATCAAGGCCGGACAGGTGGGGGGAATATTTGGGGTGTATGGCCCTTCGAAAGTGAGGCAGGCACAAAAACTTGCCGTCGACGAGAGCCGGTTGGGAATCCCTTTGCTATTTGGGGCCGATGTAATTCATGGATATAAAACCACCTATCCCATACCATTGGGGTTGTCGTGCAGCTGGGATATGGAACTCGTCGAAAAAACCGCCCGGATGGCTGCCCATGAGGCTACTGCCGATGGTATTTTCTGGAATTTTTCGCCTATGGTCGATATTTCGCGCGACCCTCGCTGGGGTAGGGTTGCCGAAGGGGCCGGCGAAGACCCCTTTCTTGGCTCCGAAATTGCAAAAGCCATGATCAGGGGATATCAGGGGGAAAATCTGGCAGATCAGAACACC